>WOZB01000296.1 GCA_011620445.1 Anaerolineaceae bacterium
CATCCTCGGGGCCAATGCGATAATTGGTGCGCAAAAAGCCGATGCCCTCGTTCATGATCTCAAGGACACCGCCGCGCATCTCCAAACCTTCCTGCTCGGCAAGGGTTTGCACGATTTTAGAAATGAGGGTCTCTCTTTTTGATCTGATGGGTTCGGGGAAATTGAGGTCTTTGGCGATTTTGCGTAATTCTGTAAGGGTTTTTGTTTCTAAACTAAAAATATCCATGGTTTATCCTGCTTTTTTACAAGCTAATGAAAATTTGTGCTTAATCCGCACATAGGGAAATATCTCGATTGTCAAAAGAAATATCATTAAGTAAGGGGGGCTGCCTATTGGCAATGGTCTTGATTTGCTACTCGTTGAACACTGTGATTATATCCCAATTCAATGATTGCGCAAGTTCGATTGCATAAGCTTCGATTGCATAAGCTGGTAAATATGCAAGTGGTTCAGACTCAATCCAAATCCGCAATGAGGCCTGGAGTCTGAACCACTTCGTTCACCATAGAGAAAGGGCTTAGAGCCCGGTGGCTTCTTCCTTGATGAAGCTGCCTTGCCGAAGGTCTTCGAAAGCTTGCATAACTTCCTCGCGGGTGTTCATGACAATTGGGCCGCCCCAGGCGACTGGTTCGTGCAGTGGCGGCGCCGAAAATAGTTGAAAACTCAATTTGCTCTCTGGAAGGGCTTCAACCCTCACCGTGTCGCCTTCGGCCAGCAGTACTGCTGATTTTTCAGCTATATGCTGCCCGTCAATTACCGCGTCCCCTTCAAGCAGAAAGACAAAAACAGTCTCAGTTGGGTTTACATCGATTTCGAGTGACTTGCCTGCATTCAGGCTAACATCCAGAAAACGAGCCTGGATGTGATGCGGCTTGACCCCTTCGACGCCTGCGTACTTCCCGGAGATAACCCGCACTTTGCCCTCCGGAATTTCAACCTCAGCAATATCCTTCGGCGTGATGTCAAAGTACTTCGGTGTAGTCATCTTTTCGTTTTTGGGCAGATTCAGCCAGAGCTGAAAGCCCAACATGCGCTCAGCAGGCCGGGGCATTTCCTGATGCATGATGCCGCTGCCGGAGGTCATCCACTGCAAGTCGCCGTCATTGATGCGCCCTTTGTTGCCCAAACTATCTTCATGCTCTATCATGCCCTGGATGAGGAAAGTAACCGTTTCAATACCGCGGTGAGGATGCATGGGAAAACCAGCAATGTAATCACGCGGGTTGCGGGAATCAAACGAATCCAGCATCAGGAATGGGTCAAAATCTTCGATAGTGGAGGGGCCCAAAACGCGGACTAAATGTACACCGGCGCCATCAACAGCCGCGGAGCCGCGGACGATGCGTTGAACTTTTCGTAGTTGCATTATTTACCTGCCTTTCATATTAAATCATAAAGGAAAAAATTGCGGCTTTTGGGCTTTGTAGACTGCGTAATATTTGAAACCTGCGGTCTTCAGCAGTTCCTCTGCCTGGGCGAACCCATACCCCACAGATTGCGGAGAATGGGCATCGCTGCCCACCGTGATCAGCTCGCCTCCCAATTCGCGGTAACGCCTGAGCAAGTCAAGGTGAGGATGGGCTTGTTTGAGCCCGCGATTCCATCCGCTTGTGTTGAGTTCTATACCTCTGCCGTCCGCAATAATGGTTTTAAGGCCGGGATCAAAGATATCCAGGTAGTCATATGGGCGGTAGTCGCGGTCTTGGTTAGGGCCATAGCGCACTACGTAGTCCAGGTGCCCGTAAACGTTGTAGCATTTAATAGCCAGGGCGTTTTCTGCGATGCTGTTGAAATAAAAGGCATAACCTTCGCGTTCGCTGAACACGTCAAAGTAGCCGGGCATGAAAGGGTCTCTGCCATGGACTACGTGTGAAGAGCCAATCACAAAGTCGAAAGGTTCACCATCCACGAAATTTGTAATGGCCTCTGCATGGGAGGGGTCCAGCCCAATTTCAACGCCGATCAGGATTTCCAACTTGCCTTTGTAGCGTTTCTGGAGATTCTGCATGGCTTCGAAATAAGCCGGTTTTTTCATCAGGAAGAGGTCCGGATCGGGGATGTTGGGATAATCCAGGTCGCAGTGGTCGGTAAAAGTCAGGGTTTTCAGCCCTTGTTCGATGGCGGCATCGGCCATTGACTCCAAAGTGGCAGACGAATCAGCGGAAAATCTCGTATGGATATGGGAATCAGCCAGGATCATAATCCCGGCAATTCTAAAGGATTAGGCGCCAGCTTTCAAGCGCATTATTTGCCAATGATTGGAAAGTAGTAATGGATTACGGGTGTAAAAAGGACCGCTGCCGTAAGATGCAGAGGCGGTAAGCTGATAGTATTTGGGGTCAAATCAATCTGGGCAAATTGATAGTTCTGCGAAAGCACGTCATTTTCCAGAGCTGTGATTTTGAGATTCTTCCAGGCGCCTGGCGCGATGGTGAATTGAGACGGCTCGACAATAATCCAACTGGGGCTTGTGACTGTGTATGATACCTCTGTTGCGGTTGCATTTCTTACCGTGCGATTCCAAGAACAAGCTTCCTGGCAGAAATTATTCTGCATTGTAGGCAGGTTGAGTGTTTTCGGGTCCCCACCCATGGCGGGATCAGCAGCCGCCATGTTTGCAGCGGTCTCATCCATTATCAGGCCGCTGTTTACGGCTAAATCCACCTGGATTCTGCCGCTGCCAATGTCGAAGGGGTCAGCAGGTGAGCTGTCCTCATCCTTTACCC
>WOZB01000071.1 GCA_011620445.1 Anaerolineaceae bacterium
TTGAGGCGATAACCCAACTGCTCGGCATCAGTTATGACGAGTGGCTAAAGAAGGCGCGGGAAATATTGCACTGCCCTGACAGCCCGTTGTCTCTCAGAAACGGCATCTGGAAAGTTGTTAATCGAGCCGAGCTTTGGAGACTGCTGGGATCGCGCATCCTTGATCAGAACCTCGATACGTTTAGGTCGCTTGCTGTTTCCGTACTGAAGGAGCCAGACCCCGCTTTTGAATTGCCCGCCGAAGAGCGATACGCGGCAAGCATTCATGGCAAGGTGCTGAAATGTTCACACGTGTTGCGAAAAGGCATTGCCGAGGGTTTGGCCATTCTGGGCAGCCAGCCGGAGCCGTGCACTCACTGCTCGCAAGGGAAAGCTGAAGCAACCTGCGTATTGGTGATACGTGAACTTCTGACCGATGCTGACTGGGTTTTGTGGGGCAGCCTGAACGGTTTGCTGCCCACCCTGGCCGAAGCCGCCCCGGGTGAATTTCTTGATGCGGTTGAGAAGGCGATGCGTTTTACGCCCTGTCCTTTTGATGAGCTTTTTTCCCAGGAAGGCAACGGCATCACCGGCGGCAATTATTTAACCGGTCTGCTCTGGGCATTGGAAGGGCTGGCCTGGGATGAACAATATCTGGTTCGAGTCTGTGTTGCGCTTGGTGAACTTGCCAGCCATGACCCCGGTGGACAGTGGGCCAATCGTCCATCCAATTCGCTTGCAACCATTTTGCTGCCTTGGCTGCCGCAAACGCTGGCATCTGTTGACAAACGTAAAGTGGCGGTGCAGACGATTCTTAGTGAATGGCCGGATATCGCCTGGAATCTGATCATTCAGCTTCTGCCCGGTCAACAGCAGACCTCTTTTGGATCGCACAAACCAAGCTGGCGCAAGACCATCCCCGATGATTGGGCAAAAGGGGTGACGCATCAGGAATACTGGCAGCAGGCATCTTTTTACGCGGAGCTTGCGGTGGCTGCCGCTGGCCAAGATACCGCTCGGCTTTCCGCATTGATTGATCATTTTAATAACCTGCCTGAACCCGCTTTTGATCAACTTCTCCAGGCTCTTGCCTCCCAACCCATTTCAGAACTCCCCGAAGAGCAACGACTTTCGATTTGGGATCATCTCACGAAATTCACAAACAAACACCGGCGGTTCTCTGATGCGAAATGGGCATTGCCCGACGAACTGATTACCCGCATTGAACAAGTTGCCGGGCAACTCGCCCCCACCAACCCGTTCAATTTATATCAGCACCTTTTTACAGATAGTGACTTTGATCTCTACGAAGAGAACGGCGATTGGGAGGAGCAGCGAAAGAAACTCTACACCCGACGTGAAACGGCCATTTCGGAAATCTTTCAGCAAGATGGTGCCGAGGGTGTTATCCGATTTGCCGAATCCGTTTCTTCACCCGGTCAGGTAGGGCACGCGCTTGGCGTTATTGCCGATTCAGTCATTGAGCAAACCCTTTTGCCTCCCTTCCTGGATTCAGCGGACAACAAGCGTAAGGCCTTGGTGAGCGGTTTTATCTGGCGGCGCTATCACCTCAAAGGCTGGGAGTGGTGCGACGACCTCGATAAATCTGATTGGACGCCCGAGCAAGTAGGACAATTCCTGGCTTATTTGCCATTTACCAAGGAAACATGGGATCGCGCTTCAGAATGGCTTCAGGCGCACGAGAGTGAATATTGGACCCGCACCAGCGCAAATGCCTGTCAGGCCGATGGTGATCTTGCCATTGCGATTGAGAAACTGATTGAACATGGCAGACCACACGCGGCAATCAACTGCCTGGACAGGATGCGTCATGCCAAGCAGCCAATCGAAAGTAATCAATGTGTTCGAGCGTTGCTTGCAGCTCTTTCCTCCAGTGAGCCCAGCTACGCCATGGACTGGTACCACATCGTCGACCACATCGTCGAACTGATCAAGTTTCTTCAGGCAGAGCCTTCGGTGAACCAGGACGACCTCTTTAGAGTCGAGTGGGCATATGTTCCCTTGCTCGATCGTCATAGAGGTGCCGCGCCCCAAATCCTTGAAAGCAGGCTGGCTAATGACCCCGAATTCTTTTGCGAGGTAATTCGACTGATCTACCGTTCCAAGAAAGAAGATCAGCCGCCGAGAGAACCCACAGAGAAATCAAAGGCAATCGCAACAAATGCCTCGAGGCTACTGCATGAGTGGAAGACACCGCCGGGAACACAAAAAGATGGAACATTCAGCGAAGAGCATTTCACCGAATGGCTCCAAAGGGTAAAGGAAGTCTGTATGGAATCCGGCCACCTGGAAGTTGCACTCATCAATATTGGCGAGGTATTGGTTCACACCCCACCCGATCCAGGCGGCTTATGGATACGCCGCGCTGTCGCTGCCGCGCTGAATGACCGTGAAGCTGATGACATGCGCGACGGTTTCAGGACGGGGACATACAAATCGCGAGGAGCTTATTCCGTTGACCCAACCGGAAAACCGGAGAGAGAACTGGCTGAACAGTTCCGAAGTAAAGCCGAGGAAGTAGAGAACGCCGGGTTTCAGCGATTTGCAGTCACCTTAAGAGGTTTGGCGGACGGCTATGACCGAGAGGCTAAGCGAATTATTGCAGAACACAAACAGGAGGGCGAATGACCGAGCCTTTCAACAACACAAAGATGGGTGAAGCATGAGAGTGCTTGATCATCTCCTGAAAGCGGTTCGTGATGCCGCCGTCTTCAA
>WOZB01000299.1 GCA_011620445.1 Anaerolineaceae bacterium
ATGAATTTTGCGCCGGCTTCGATACAAGCCTTGCAGTCATCCAGAGTGAGAACCGTGCCTGCGCCGACAAACATTTCAGGGCAATTCATGGAAACTTGACGGATAGATTCCAGCCCTGCGGAGGTACGCAGTGTGATCTCTATAACATCAATGCCACCTGCCAGTAAAGCTTGGGCAGTGGGTACTGCATCTTCTGCATCCGTCAACACCACCACTGGCACAATCCCGCATTTATAGATTCGTTCCTTGACTGCAATCATCGTTAATCTCTCCTTAGTCAATTATTCCAAACCATATTCTTTACGGAAGGCTTTCCAGGCTGTTTCAAAAGCTGTCACCTTAATGGTCAGGGGATGGCGCTGACGCCACTCTGCCGCAATTTGATTATCCTTAATCGTGATTTCCTGGATTTGATCGTTCAAGTCACCAGTATCCAGGTCGAATCTCAAACCAGGCCAGATTGCATCCAGTTTGGCCTTGCCCTGTGGATCGATATAGAGCGCTGAACCCCGGCTGCGGCCGCCTCTGGCAAAATAATCCAGCATAGCCCGGCAATACACCCGCTGGCTGATGAGTACATCCTTGAAATGGTAGAGATAAAAAAGGTTGCTATAAGAAGTCACGCGTACAATTTTGTCAAAGTCAGCCAGTAAAGCTTCAACTTTGACTAAGAACTGGTTTATTTTAGCGTGGTCGCGGATGGGTCCGGCAACGTCAAAAAACTGGCTGCTCATGACTTCCCACAGGTCGCGGCAATTTTCAGTTTCGCCGATCAAGCTCCCTACTTCCTTGACCGCGTTCTGCACAGTCTTGAGCAGGCTTTCTGGAAGCTCGGAATTGTTCTGCTTTTTCAATTTGGCAATATGCTGTGCCGCTCTCAGCGAGCCAACCTGGCCGGCATTTAAGGCTGAGCCTCCCGGCCGGTAAACGCCATGCGTTCCGGCAACCTCACCACACGCATAAAAGCCCTCTATGTTCGTGCGCCACCAATCATCTACTGCCAGACCACCGTTATTATGTTGGGCGCACAAGGCAATTTCCAGCGGTTCAGAGGCGAGGTCCACACCTTTGCCCAGGAAAAATTGATAAGCAGGTTCGTTCATCTTGCGTAAGCGTTCAATTGGCTTGCCGAAGATAGCTGCGTTCTTTTCAAGATAGGTTTTTACCTCCCCAACAAGACTTTCACTATCAATCACCTGCGACCGGGGGTTTTCAGTAAAATCCAAGAATACCCGCCGACCTTTCTGTGCTGTTTCCTTGTAAACCAGGAGGTCGATTAATGAAGAACCATCTTTGGCCTTGCGAACATCGAATGGCCATTGGTAACCTTTGAGGAAAATCTTTTGTAACTCTTCGCTACGCTCGTTGAAATAATCTGGTAGGAATTCCTGCGGATCTTTACCCTCCTGATCGGTTGAGATAAAGCGCGGCAAGGCCTGCATATAGGTGCCCGAAACATTCCAACGCGGCTTGATTGAAGCCAGGCCATATTGCCACTCGGTAAGGTTGCGCCCCTTTATGCCAGCCTCGAATGCGATCCCTGTCATGCCGTAATGGCCTGCAGGATAAACCGAATTTTTGTAGATACCGGCAGGCCCGCCTGTGGCATAAACCAGGTTTGAACAGCGGATCAGGATAAAACTCTTAGTCGGGATTGCAGAGTCCGGTTCAGCATACAAATAGCCAAGCAGTCCGTATATCTTACTTTCATGAGTCAACAATTTTATAACCAGGCACTTGTTGAGTTGTTCAATGCCCCTGGATAGGGCAGTTTCTTCCAGCCGTTCTGTCATGGCTCGGGAAGTGAGCGGCCCAACCGAAGTGGCTCGCTCGGTGCAGTCATGATCCGTCTGGTAGCCGAAGAAGGCACCGCTCTCGTCATACGGAAAGGGAACACCTTGTTCCACCAAGTTCATAAATGAGCGTGCTGAATTGGCAGCCTCAGCCAGGCAGATTTCGCCATCCACACAATAGCCTGCGTACAGTGACTGCGCCATGGCAGCCACACTATCTGCTTCGGAGCCACCCAGTGAAAGTTTATAATACGTTTGTTTATCAGACCCCGTGTTTCGGGAGGTGCCAGCCAGGCGGTTTTCAGTCACCATCAACAAATCGCGCACGCCCATCTCCCACAGACGATTGGCAGCATTATAGGCAGCCGCTCCGCTACCCACGATAACAGTATTCACGTACCTGTTTCGGATACCAAGATCATTTAGATCCATTGCCGTAATCCTTCCTGCTGGCCCCGTAAATCCAAAACTGCTTAAGTGTTAGAGGCGTTTGATGTGGAAAGCGCCATCCACATCGATGTAATTTCCAGTCGTGTATAAAAAGTCATCCCCAGCGAAAGCTGCCACTGCGTTGGCAACATCTTCCGGTTGGCCCCAACGGGCAATCGGGAAAGCTCCTTGTTCTATCAGTCGGGTGTATTTTTCTTCTACCTTGCTGGTCATATCCGTGGCAATAACACCCGGCCGGACTTCATAAACCAAAATGCCTTCATTAGCCAGGCGGTCGGCAAAAAGTGTGCTCACCATCGATGCCGCCGCTTTTGAAATGCAATATTCACCTCGATTGGTGGAAGACACGACCGCAGAGCAGGAAGTGATGTTGATGATCGTTCCTCGTTTCGTAAAAATCTTTTCCTGCCTAAGCATCTGGTTTGCAATCAGTTGGCTGAGGAAGAGGGTTCCCTTGGTGTTGATGC
>WOZB01000249.1:0-2783 GCA_011620445.1 Anaerolineaceae bacterium
TGGCCAGCGTCTCGACGTTGTTAACAACGGTTGGTTGCTGCCATAACCCATGCTCCGCAGGGAAAGGCGGTTTTGTTCTTGGTTCGCCGCGCTTACCTTCGATGGAATGGATGAGTGAAGTTTCTTCCCCACAAACAAATGCGCCAGCACCCAGACGGATTTCAACATCAAAGTCAAAACCTGACCCAAGGATATCGTTTCCCAACAGGCCATAATTCAGGGCTTCCTTGATGGCAATCTGAACGCGTTTGACTGCCAGGGGGTATTCAGCGCGAATGTAGACGTATCCTTTTGAGGCTCCAATACAGTAAGCCGCGATGGCCATTCCTTCCAAAACGGTATGGGCGTTGCCTTCAAGCAGGGAACGGTCCATAAACGCGCCAGGGTCGCCTTCATCTGCGTTGCAAATGACGTACTTTCGGTCTCCCTTGTTAAGGCGGCCAAACTCCCACTTTTTACCGGTCGAAAAACCTGCACCGCCGCGGCCGCTTAAACCGGATTTTTTCATCTCGTCAATGGCTTGTTCAGGGGTCATACTTGAGAGTACCTTGGCCAACGATTGATAACCACCTACGGCAATGTACTCTTCAATTTTCTCCAAATCAATCAGGCCGCAATTCCGCAGAGCGATCTTTTTTTGATGGCGGTAAAACGGCATTTCTTCAGATGTGTGCATTCTGACTTTGGATTGGGGTTCTATGTAGAGCAAACGGTCAACGACCCCACCTTCAAGAATATGCTTCTCAATAATTTCCTGGGCATCCTTGGGTTGAACGCGCACGTAAAATGTTTGATCAGGGAAAATCTTAACGATCGGTCCTTTTTCGCAGAAACCAAAGCAACCCGTGGGAGCGACAGTAACTTTATCGCCCAAATTCTTTTCTTCTATCAGTTTCTGGAATTCACTGATAATTTTGGAGCTCTCGGATGACACGCAACCTGCACCGCCACAAACCAGGATTGCCTTCTGATCTCCGCTATAGTTAGGGTCATT
This sequence comes from Anaerolineaceae bacterium, assembly GCA_011620445.1. GTDB lineage: Bacteria > Chloroflexota > Anaerolineae > Anaerolineales > Anaerolineaceae > Mesolinea. Next base: position 995 of record WOZB01000249.1, read on the forward strand.
TCGGACATCAAGCAGTGGTTTTAACTCTTCAAATTTCAGTCTGAGTTCCCCGGGATTATTGAGCAACTTGTTCATTAGCCCACCGCCACTTCTTCGCTGGATTCTTCAACGATGTACTGTTCAAGGATGGCCTGGGCGTCGCCAGGTTTTACTTTGCCAAAAACTTTGTCATTTATCATGACCACTGGTGCGAGTACGCAGGAACCGACACAACGCAGGCATTCAATGGAGAAGCGGCCATCTTCGGTGACTTGCCCTGATTTGATGCCCAGCGCTTGTTCAAAATCAGTCAGAATCTTGTCAGCCCCATTCACATAACAAGCGGTGCCAAGGCAAACATTAATGTTGATCTTGCCTTTAGGCGTTGTGGTGAAGTAGTTATAGAAGCTGATTACCCCGGAAACATCCGCGTGGGTGATCGAAAACTTGCGGGCAACGTGTTTCTGGACAATGGCTGGCAGGTATCCAAAAATCCCTTGAGCTTTATGCAGGGTCATAATAAGCATTTCCCTGCGTTCAGGATCAGAAGGATTGATCTGGAGTGCGTCGATATATGCATCCAATTCGGCGAACAATCTATCATTTTCCTCCCCGCATCCATTAGGGCAAAAATTTTCGGTCATATTACTCCTTTAATATTCGGAAAAGACCAAAAGGTCTTTTCTACAATCGTGCGGCCTTTGTGAAAATCTTCTCAAAGGATGCCGTCCCTATTCTATTCGCTTTTGATAAATAGGGGGTATCAAAATACAAAACAGAAGTTGCCAATAATGGAATTTCCATTAAGTCATGCGTGGTAAATAGAATCGGTACATCTGCAAATCCAGGCAGTATCTCAGTTAAGATGGTCTGCTTCGAATCAGGATCCAGGGATTGGAATGGCTCATCAAGAAGTAAGAAGTCAGGGTTGGTAATAAATGTCCGCAGAAGCGAAACTTTACGTTTCATGCCACCGGAAAGATGATGTGGGAAGGTTTCCTTGAAGGATAAAAGATTTAACTTGTTGAGCCACTCAGAAATACGTTCTTGCTTTTCGCGGCTGGGAATTTGATTATGGATGGTAAGAGGCAGCAGTATATTCTCAAGTACTGTAAGATGCGGGAAGAGACGCGCTTCCTGGAAGAGAAGCACCGGGTTGTTCACTCCCCGGTAGGCAAATTTACCCCCATCGGAAGTCACCAGTCCGGCCAGAATTTTGAGAAGAGTCGTCTTGCCTGAACCAGAAGCTGCCAGTATCAACAAGCGCTCACCCGCGGCTACCTCGAAGGAAAGGTCATCGATCACCTTTAGACTGCCAAAGGATTTCCTTAGGTTTTCGACCTTCAGAATTGGATCACCCATTGCCTCAGTCATAGTTGTACCTTCTAAGAGGTCCGTCATAGAGCAGATTAACTATGGCCTGGAAGGTTAAGGTTAAAAGTAACAGAATGACGAGGTAAAAGAAGACCTCCTTCATATTGAAAACCAACCTGGCCCGATTGAGAAGGTAGCCGATACCATCCTGTGAACCGATGAATTCTCCCATGATGACAATTTTGATGGCCAGCCCAAAGCCCATAATTAAATTATCCTTGGTAACCCGCACTAGCACAGGCTTGAGCAAAAAGCGATAAATGGTCTTGCGATCGGCTTGGATTGAAACCAGGTATTCATTTCGCTCTGAATTTGCATTATTTAAAGCTTGCATGGTGTTGAGCGTTATAAGTGGAAGTGTCATCAGAAAAGCCAACCCGATCGGCGGCAGATGACCAATCCCAAAAACGATTACCAAAATGACGCCTACTGTGAT
>WOZB01000249.1:2883-12896 GCA_011620445.1 Anaerolineaceae bacterium
GAATGGCGAAGAAGGTCTCGAAGCTTTCATCCAATGGTTTTTCGATTGTCTGATAGTAATCCTGCACTGCTTGTTTTAAGTTTTCACCGCTCTCAAAGTAAAATTCTGTCCTCTCCAGCCCATTTGTGAGCACTGGCGCAGGAAGCTGAAATTGATCCTTGACTTCAGCTACTGCAGCTACTGGATTGTTTGAGACAATTGAGAGGGCTTTTTCCAATTCTGCATTGAAGGTCTTGACCCAATTAACATTGGATTCCAGGAAGGATTTTTTAGCGAAGGCAGCAACTTGTGGGTAGCCTTGCTTACTACCAGTGATTTTATTCCATTCCTCAAAATAGCTGGGACCGAGTTTGAAACATGCTTGGTCGCTGAGAGCAGAGACACTGGGTTCGCCCAAAGCAACCAAAACATTCTGACCCTGTTTGATTAATGCAGTAGACGTGTCAAACGGAGCATAAATTGGGGTCACGTCTTTTTTCCATTCCAATCCTGCTTTTGAAACGAAATATGCAGTCGTCTCTTCTAAAGGAGAACCCTCAAACGGTATATAAACTTCCTTACCTTTCAATTCAGAAAAGTCCTTCACTTCGATATTGCACCCTACAAGGTAAGAAAGACCGGAAACGCTGGAATTGAATACCTGAATTGGGACCTGGTTGCGGAACATATCCACACCGACTGATAAGCCGGTGACCAGGACAGTGTTCTCATCTTTAATGAATTGTGCTGAAGCTTGAGCATGGTTGGTAAAAAGGACGAGTTTGGTATTTGGTAAAGTTTTGACAGCCAGGATTAAGGGAATAGAACTGGTTGAAGAAGGTGCAAAAATTGTAATTTCTCTTGCAGATGTAAATTCGGAGGTAGCAACAGTATTCTCTGTTGGGAGGGTTGGAGAGGATTCAACAGGGGCTGGCACCTCGCAAGCGCTAAGCAGAAAACTGATAACCAGGCACAAAAATATTAGTTTTTTCAAAAAGGCTTTCCCTTTGCATTTATTAATAATAAGTAGGTGACTGTTATTTCGCAGCGATTATATCCCACTTGAGAAATTCATCACAAATAAATTGCTTTCGAGGCTTCAAGGTTTGATTATAATCAGAGGAAAAACAAAGGCTTTCTATGAAAACTATAGTCAAGAGTGTAAAAGGAACGCGCGATTTTTATCCGGATGAAATGGCGAAAAGACAATGGATTTATGGCCATTTAAAGACGGTCTCTGAGTCGTTTGGATACCAGCAGTATGATGGCCCATGCCTTGAAACCCTTGAGCTCTATGCCGCCAAATCGGGCGAAGAGTTGGTTAAGGAACAGTCCTTTGTTTTCAATGATCGCGGTGGAGATCTGATTACGCTCCGGCCGGAATTAACCCCCAGCTTAGCCAGGATGATCGCTGAAAAACAAAATGAATTGGTATTTCCCGCACGTTGGTGGTCTTATGGACCATTTTGGCGCTATGAACGGCCTCAGCGTGGGCGCACCCGGGAATTTTTCCAATGGAATATCGATCTGATTGGTTCTGATAGTGTTGAATCTGATGCCGAGCTGGCTGCTGTAGCCTGCAGTTTCATGCGCAGTGTGGGATTAAGCCCGGAGCAAGTAAAACTGCGTTACAACGATCGGCAACTTATGGATCAGGCTTTTTCAGAATTAGGCATTGATTCTGAAAGCAAGAGCGCATTGCTCAGATTGGTTGACCGTATTGATAAACTTCCGGCAGACGTCTGGGAGGAAAAAGTATTGGGATTGGGTTTAGACCAAAGACAGCTAACAGCGCTCAAATCATTATTGGCTGATGTGAATTTGTGGCAGCGATCAGAAAGGTTGGTTAAATTTGTTAGCTTAATGCGCAGCATGGGTCAGGTAGAGTATCTTGAATATGATCCCCGCACTATTCGTGGTTTGGACTACTACACTGGAATCGTCTTTGAAGCTTATGATGTAAATCAGGAATTCCGCGCAATCCTCGGAGGTGGCCACTACGGCAACCTGGTGGGTGATGTCGGCGGCGATCCGTTGCCCGGGGTCGGCTTTGCCATGGGAGACGTGGTGGTGCAATTAGTGCTTGAGCATTTTGGCCTAATTCCAGACATGAAAACCGAAACAGAAACCATTTTTGTGACGGTATTTGATGACCAGACAAACCCTGAATCTCTCCGTATTGCCTCAGATTTGCGTTTAGCCGGGTTCAAGGTAGTAACTGCACTAGGTACAGAAAAATTAGGCAAGCAACTCAAATTTGCCGACCGCATCCGGGCTTCTAAAGCCCTGGTTATCGGACCTGATGAACTGGCTAAAGAAGAAGTGATGGTCAAAGACCTGCAAACGCACAGTCAATCCAGCGTACCCAGGGCTCAATTGGTGAGTTTTTTGCGCAATGAGTGATATTTGGCTTGCAGCCTTAAACTCGCTGTGCTAAAATATGCGCCTACATGGTGCCTATAGCTCAATGGCAGAGTACTTCACTGTGGATGAAGATGTTGAGGGTTCGACCCCCTCTAGGCACCCAGCAATATTTATCTACCCCTGATTTATTAATCTAATTTCTTGCTTAATGCATAAACGAATGCCGAATCTGTGGCATAATTGTGGCGACGCATTGAAAGAGAAGAGTATGTCTATCTCTACCGTAAAGGGAGCCTGAGAAAGTGAAACCAGGCCGGCAAGTAGACTGAACATCACTCTGGAGCAGCAAGCTGAAGCCTTGGCCATTAAGCGAGCCGGAAGCGCACCGATAATGGCGCAATTGCTGAAAAGCAGACTGAGAGCCCGCCAAAACGGGAACCAGGGTGGTACCGCGAGCACAAACTCGTCCCTGATATGGACGAGTTTTATTTTTTAATACTCCCGGAGTTAAGGGAGAGAAGAGGCAGAATGTTCAAACCAGTTACTCCAAAATTTAATGCCCAGGCATTGGAAGAAGGCAAGATCGAATTTTGGAATAAAAATGAAATCTTCAAAAAATCATCCGATCAACGCCGCGATCGCAAACCTTTTGTCATGTATGAAGGACCGCCAACAGCCAACGGCAAACCAGGCATCCATCATGTAATCGGCAGAGTCTATAAGGACATGTTCCCGCGATACAAGACCATGCAGGGCTACTATGTTGACCGCCGAGGCGGTTGGGACACACATGGACTTCCAGTGGAGATTGAGGTCGAGCGAAAGCTTGGTTTTACCAATAAAGCTCAAATTGAAGAATATGGCATCGCGAAGTTCAACGAGCTGTGTAAAGAATCTGCCATGAGTCGCATCCATGACTGGGAGAAGATGACTGAACGCATTGGCTACTGGGTGGATTTTGACAGGGCTTACATCACTTTTAAGAATGAATACATCGAATCGGTCTGGTGGCTGCTCAAACAGATTTGGGATAAAGATTTGCTCTATCAGGGCTACAAGGTTGTGCCTTACTGCCCACGCTGTGGCACACCGCTTTCGGACCATGAAGTGGCTCAAGGTTATCAGGATGCAGATGACCCCTCCGTCTACATTCGTTTCCCATTAGTGGATGAACCTGGCACGTACTTTCTTGTATGGACAACTACGCCATGGACTTTACCAGCTAACGTGGCCATCGCCGTAAACCCGGAGCTGGAATATGCGCTGGTTACTCGCGAAGACGGTGTTGAGGATGAAAAACTAATCCTTGCTAAGGACTTGATTCCAGCCGTTTTTGGCGATACCCCCATGAAGGTGCTGAAAACCTTCAAAGGCAAAGCATTGAAGGGCAAGAAATACAATCCGCTTTACAAGTTCCTACCCTTTGAAAAAGAAGGCCATTATATTATCCTGGCAGATTACGTAACGACGACGGAGGGTACTGGCCTGGTGCATACTGCGCCGGCTTTTGGCGCAGACGACTTTGCGATGGCGCAGAAGTATGACTTACCTTTCCTGATGACCATTAACGATGAGGGTAAATTCCGGCGTGAAATTGGTCCCTGGGCAGGTGTATTCGTCAAGGATGCAGACCCGGACATCACTGAAGACCTGAGGCGACGCGGTTTACTTTTCAAATCTGGAAGAATGACCCATACCTATCCCTTCTGCTGGCGATGTGATACGCCCTTACTCTACATGGCCAGGCCAAGCTGGTTGATCCGCACAAGTGCCAAAAAAGACCGCCTGGTTGAACTTAATCAGGGTATTAATTGGATTCCCGATAACATCAAAAATGGCCGCTTTGGCAATTGGCTTGAGAATAATATCGATTGGGCCTTAGGTCGCAACCGCTTCTGGGGGACCCCGTTACCCGTTTGGGAATGCCAGAGCTGCCATAAACAGCTTTGTGTCGGCTCCGTCGATGAAATGAGTGAGTTGGCCGGTAGAGATTTACATGGCTCAGACCTGCACCGGCCGCAAGTCGATGAAATTACTTTCGCCTGTCCCTCTTGTAAATCCGGAGTCATGCAGAGGGTCAAAGAACTCATTGACGTCTGGTTTGATTCCGGTTCCATGCCCTCAGCACAGTGGCATTATCCCTTTGAAAATCAAGAAGCGTTCAAGAGTCAATTTCCGGCAGACTTCATCTGTGAAGCCATCGACCAAACCCGCGGTTGGTTCTATTCCCTGCTGGCAGTCAACACGCTGGTTTTTGATGAAGCCCCTTACAAAAATGTGATTTGTTACGGACATATCCTGGATGGTGAAGGCAAGAAGATGTCCAAACATCTCGGGAATATCATTGACCCATGGGATGTGATCACCGCCCATGGTGCGGATGCCATCCGCTGGTATATGGTCACCTCCAGCCCGCCGGCTAATTCGCGCCTGTTCAGTACAGATTTAGTTGGTGAGGTGGTGCGCACTTTTATGCTGCCATTGTGGAATACTTACTCCTTTTTTGTGACCTATGCCAATTTGGACGGTTGGACACCTGAGAATGCCTTTATCCCAAAATTCAGCGATCTGGATGATTGGCTTTTGGCGACCTTGAACCAGGTAGTCAAGGATGTCACCAAAGCCTATGAAGAGTACGACGTGACCGGAGCAACCCGCCCAATTGCAGCTTTTGTGGAAAATCTTTCCAATTGGTTCTTAAGGCGTTCACGCAGGCGTTTCTGGAAGAGCGAATCCGATGCCGATAAGGCCGCAGCTTATGAAACGCTATACACAGCATTGAAGACAATTTCATTGTTACTGGCCCCTGCCATGCCTTTCATGGCTGAGGAGCTCTATCAAAACCTGGTGCGTTCCTTCGACAATTCAGCGCCTGAATCCGTGCACCTTGCAGATTGGCCTAAGGTCGATGAAAGCTTGTTAAATGAAAAACTGGTAAAAGAAATGGCCATCGTTATGCAATTGGCATCACTCGGCCATGCTGCCCGCAACAAATCCAGTGTTAAAGTACGCCAACCTCTGGGGGAAGTGGCCTTTGCTCTTGGGACAGCTGAAGAAGCTGAGGTGGTCAGTAAATATTCTGATCTTCTGACTGACGAACTGAACGTCAAACGTGTGCGGTTGCTGAATAATGCCAACGAAGCTGTAAGTTATCGCATAAATCCGTTACCCAAACAACTGGGACAAAAATATAAAGGTTTAGCCCCCAAGGTACGCCAGGCGATTTTGGAACTGCCAGCCGATGAAAGTGCAAAACGATTGCTCGACGGATTGAACCTGGTTGTACATGTAGAAGGCAGTTATTACGAAATAATGCCTGAGGAAGTTGAAGTTCATACCGAATCACAAGCTGGCTTCTCAGTGGCTTCAGATGGTCCTTACCTGGCTGCCCTGGATACCACGATGACTAAGGATTTGATACTCGAAGGCCTATCCCGCGAATTTATACGCCACGTGCAGTCTTTGCGTAAAGACGCGGGTTTTGAGATTTCAGATCGCATCTGCGTGACGTATAAGGCTTCTGAGGACTTAAGTACGGCTGTAGAGACTCACCGCGACTTTATTATGAGTGAGACCCTGGCTCTTAAATTAGAAGCCGGGGAAGGTGACGAACGCTGGGTGCAACAGGATGATGAATTCGACGGCAACAAGCTGTCGCTATTTATCCGCAAACCCGCCGTCTATGGAGATTCCCGATGAAACGGATAGCACAGCGTTTACTCCTACTCGTGCCGATTGCTGCTATTGTCATAGGCTTGGATCAGTGGACAAAAATGCTGGTTCGCGAGGCTATTCCAGTTGGTGGGAGTATTGCGCCTGTCAGCTTCATGGGTGATTTTTTCCAGATCTTGCATTGGAAGAATACAGGTGCAGCTTTTGGGATTTTTCAGAATGCCAATCTGATTCTGATGGTCCTCAGCAGTTTGATTGTCGTGGTTTTAACTTGGTATTACTTTTCGATGAAGGAAAATAACTTGCTCATCCGGATTGGTCTATCACTGGCTATCGGAGGCGCTCTTGGTAACCTCATTGACCGTATAACCCGGGGCTATGTGACGGATTTTCTTTCATTTGGTCGTTTCCCGATATTTAATGTTGGCGATTCTGCAGTTACTGTAGGGGTAGGATTAATGGTATTGGCTTTACTGCTCGAATCCAGAGGTAAGAATGCTGCGCTCGAGGAATCAGTGGCGGCCAAGGACGAAAATGGCTGAAATCCGCGAATTTATTTACTCGGGCGATGAGAGCCCCCGCCTTGACAAATTCCTGGCCGACTCATTGTTGGACTTTTCACGTGTACAGACACAAGGTTTTATCGACGAAGGCAAGGTAACGGTCAATGGCCGTGTCAGGACTAAAGCGGCGCTACGGATCAAATCTGGGGACATTCTCCAGGTTGAGGTACCGGAAGTAATCACTGAGGAGCCTTTGGGCGAGGCTCAGCCTTTGGATATCCTTTATGAGGATGATTCCGTTCTCGTTGTCAACAAACCCGCTGGCATGGTCGTGCATCCGGGTGCCGGCAACCTGACGGGGACCCTGGTGAACGCTGCTGTGGCCCACTTTCCTGCGATCAAGGATGTTGGGGAACAAGGCAGACCCGGTGTTGTGCATCGGCTTGACAAGGAAACATCCGGGGTGATCATCCTGGCGAAAACTGATGCTGCTTACCATCATCTGGTGAGGCAGTTTAAGAGCCGCAGAACTGAGAAGGTCTATTTGACTCTTGTGGATGGAGCTCCCCCAACACCAACCGGCAGGATTGAAGCGAACATCCATCGTGATGAGCATTATCGGCAAAAAATGGCTGTGGCTTATGAAGGTAAAGGACGCAAAGCCATCAGTGAATATTCTACCGTCAAGAATTTTTCAAATCATACCCTTCTTGAGGTAAAACCATTGACTGGCCGAACGCATCAAATCCGGGTGCACCTGGCCTACCTGGGCTCCCCGGTTGCCGGCGACCAGATCTATGGCCGGCGTAAATCTTCAATCCCTGGAACCCGCTTCTTTCTGCATGCTGAAAAACTAAAAATTGAGTTGCCTGGCGGTGAAATACGGGAATTTATAGCTCCTCTACCCAAGGAACTTGAAAAAATCCTGACCCAATTGGAAGGTGAATGATGGCTGAGAAAATCTATGACTTTCGTTCAGATACTGTAACACGCCCAACCAAAGCCATGCGCGCGCTTATGGCGGCTGCTGAAGTGGGAGACGACGTCTACCAGGATGACCCAACAGTCAATGCCTTGCAGGAAAAGTCTGCGAAACTGCTTGGGAAGGAAAGTGCCCTGTTTGTTACCTCTGGTACCATGGGCAACTTATTGGCTGCCCTGGCTTATTGCCAGCGTGGGGACGAAGTTATCATGGGTGAAAAAGGCCATACTTTTTTGCATGAAGCTGGTGGCGTTTCCGCTTTGGGCGGCGTGGTCATTCACACTGTGCCCAACCAGGCAGATGGCACGCTCAGCCTGGTGGACCTTGAAAAAGCACTGCGTAATGAAGACATCCATGAACCTATCTCGCGCCTGGTGATCCTGGAAAATACCCAAAACGCTTGCGGGGGTATGGCACTTTCAGTGGATTACACAAACAAAGTGGCAGCTTTTGCCAGGGAACACAAGCTGGCCTTCCATATCGATGGAGCCCGGGTGTTTAATGCCGCTGTGAATTTGGGTGTGCCAGCCTCCGAGCTGGTAGCCCAGGCTGATTCAGTCACATTCTGCTTGAGCAAGGGGCTCTGCTGCCCGGTAGGCTCGGTGCTCTGCGGCACTCATGACTTTATAGAGCGCGCCCGCAGATTGCGCAAGATGCTAGGCGGTGGCATGCGCCAGGCTGGCATTCTGGCAGCAGCCGGAATTTATGCGCTGGATCATATGGTCGAGCGCTTGGAGGAAGATCACCAGCGGGCAAGCATGCTGGCCAAGGGTTTGGCAGGTATCAGGGGTCTGAGCCTGGCAAAGGGTTCACCGTATACAAACATGGTCTTTGTTAATGTTCAAAATGAATCCAGGTTGACAAGCAGCGAATTAGTTGAAAAACTACTCAATAATGGAATCCTCGTCAATGAATCCGGCAGGAATGAACTGCGGTTTGTCACCCATCATGATGTGGGGGATGACGCTGTGGAAGCCTGTCTGAAAGTGCTGCACACACTGTTATAGTCATGGCATGGGAAGTGCAGCTTTGTCTGTTGGAGGAAAAGCGAAGTGAAAAGTCTGCACAAAGCTTTTATTCTGGTTTTCTTGGCTGGGCTTTTTTACCTGTTACTTGCTTTCTCATGGACAGAAAATCGAATTCAGGCAGCTGGGGTTTCAGCCGATGAACCAAACCAGACTGTACCTGCCCCTGTCGATTACATTCAGTACCTTCCGATAGTCGCCAAAGCACCTCCTCCGCCTGTACCCATTGGCCCAGTCGGCGGCAGTATCACATCGGTTCTGGTTGATCCGTTAAACCCGAAAATAGTTTACGCCGGTTCATTCGGTGGGGGGGTTCTCAAAACAGTAGATGGCGGCAATACCTGGTTCAAAAGCGGCATGGGGATGCCCGGTAATGCCGCTATCCAATCCTTAGGTTTAATCCCAAGTTCCCCTAATATCGTTTTCGCAGGAACAATCGGAGACGGTATATACCGCTCAATCAATTATGGCGATACTTGGACGAAGGTGGGTGAATCTTTTGGTACTAATGCGGTTTATGGGATTACTCCAGACCCAAATCGGCCTAATGTCGTGTACGTAGTTACGCGAATTACGACATCTGAGTGTGACGGTCTTAGGGGAGCTTTTTATCGCAGTGAAGATTATGGTGTCACCTGGACTCTCTTGCGTTATGGAGACATTGAGGGCACTTGTAAAGATTATTGGTACGATGTGGATGTAAACCCCTGGGATAGCAATATTGTGTATCTCTCTTACCATCAACATGGACCTTACCGATCCATAGATTATGCCAGTTCGTTCAACCCGCTACGTAATGGAATTAATGACTATCAGACACGCTCCATAGCAATCGATACGCTATCAAAGAGAATGTATAGTGGTTTTTGGGATCCGACATATGTTTATTTCAGTGATAATTCGGGAGAACAATGGATCAAATCCAATTTTCAAGGAAGCGGAGTCCTAAAGGTTGTACTAGGACCGCTTTATCCTGATTATCAAAGAGTGTTTCTTGCTACATTTAAAAGTGGAGTGGCTTTTTCCAATGATCGCGGGGGCAGTTGGATTACCAGCTCGTTCCAAAATCCACAAAACATCGTTTATGATGTGGCAATTTCAAACACAAATCCCCAACGTTGGTACGCTGGCACACAATTTACAGGCCTGTACATTTCCACAAATTACGGCGCTTCATGGATACAAGCTGGAACTGGCATCATCGCTTCCAGCATTGCAGGCTTAACGACCAGCTCCCAATTACCTGGTGAAACCATTGCAGCGGTTTATGGCCAAGGAATCATGGCAACGTCAGATGGAGGTCAGAACTGGGAAGAACTCAACCAGGGTTTAGACTCGATGAATGTGACTTCTGTCTATGATCTCGACGGCCAACTCTATGCCCTGGCGGATACAGGCGTATACCAGTTTAATGGAACTGTCTGGCAATACATAAGTTTGCCCGCGGTGAACGCACCCAATCTGGAAGCTTACCTGGATTACAGTTCA
>WOZB01000156.1 GCA_011620445.1 Anaerolineaceae bacterium
GAAATGCAGGCAGCTTACTTTATCCACAAGGATCACCAATCGGACCCAAGAGCGATGGGCGGTTACGATGTGATGAAAATGGCTATAGAAAACAATAGCAGGTTGGCAACCCAAACTTTTGACGAATTGCCAATCGGCTTGATTGAACCTGGCGCTGCGGCTGACCTGATCCTGGTGGATTACCAACCTATAACGCCGCTAACTGCCGGTAATTTACCGTGGCACATACTGTTTGGTTTCAGGGACGGCATGGTCACCAGCACGATGGTGGATGGCAAGTGGTTGATGAAAGACCGCCAGCTGCTGACCCTGGATGAAACTGAAATTGCGGCGAAAGCAAGAGAAATTGCTACAGATACCTGGGGCAAAATTCATTAAGGAGAAAATATGGCAAGGACAATTGCGATTATTGGGGGCACGGGTAAAGAAGGCAAGGGTCTGGCATTCCGCTGGGCAAAAGCAGGGCATAAGGTCATAATCGGTTCACGCAGTCTCGAAAAAGCAGAAGCGGCTGTTACGGAATTGAATGACCTGATCTCTCAGGATGTGAATTTGAGTGCTGCCTTGAATGAAGATGCCGTGAACCAGGCTGAAGTGGCTGTGCTGACGGTTCCATTTTCAGCGCATAGACAAACCCTGGAAGGGTTGAAGGATGCTCTGAAAGGCAAAATCCTGATCGATGTTTGTGTGCCGATTGTGCCTCCAAAAGTCACCAAGGTCCAGATGCCGGAAGAAGGTAGTGCCACCCAACAGGCTAAAGCAATTCTGGGTGAAGAAACCCTGGTATGCTGTGCCTTCCAGAATATCTCCTATGAACGCTTGATGACAGGTGAGGAAGTGGATTGCGATGTACTTGTCTGCGGTGAAAAGGAGGCCCGCGCCGTCGCGCTTGAACTGGTCAAAGATACAGGCTTAACCGGCTGGGACGGGGGGCAGATTGAAAATTCGGTCATTCCAGAAGGACTAACCTCTATTTTGATCGGTTTGAACATCAAGCATAAGGTGCCTTCTTCTGGAATTCGGATCACTGGAATCTTGTGAAAAAGGCCAGAGAACTCAAACTTAGCGCGTTAAAAGGTTTTCCCCAGATTGTTGAAGGGGATGATCTGTCCGCGCTCATTTGGAAGAGCCTTCATGATAACGCGAAGACTCTCAAAGACGGCGACATCCTGGTGCTGGCACAGAAGATCGTCTCCAAGGCAGAAGGTCGCCTGGTGAACCTCACCACCGTTTCACCTTCGCCGAATGCAAAAGAGTTGGCTGAGTATCTTGGTAAACGCCCTGAGTTGGTTGAGTTGATCCTCCAGGAAAGTAACGAAGTGGTGCGAACCCGCCCCGGTACTATCATCGTAGAGCACAAAAGTGGCTTCATTTGCGCCAATGCTGGGATCGACCACTCCAATGTCAAAGGTCCCTGGGGAAATGATGAGGACTGGGTATTGCTGCTGCCTGAGGATTCGAACCTTTCTGCGGAACGAATCCGCTCAGGGTTGGAAGCCTTATCGGGGAAGAAGTTGGGCATAATGATCATCGATTCCTATGGCAGAGCCTGGCGCAATGGCATTGTTGGGGCTTGCATAGGCCTGTCAGGTGTACCTGCCTTGGTAGATATGCGTGGAAAAAAGGATATGAATAACTATCAGATGCGCGTGACTGTGATTGCCGCTGCTGATGAACTGGCAGCTGGTGCATCGCTGCTGATGGGCCAAACCAACGAAGCTACGCCGGTCGTTTTGGTGCGGGGCTTCCCTTACGAATTGCGTGAAAGCAGTGCTGAAGAACTGGTGCGCGATAGAAAATTTGATATGTTCAGGTGATATCTCTGGAAAATCAAGATTTTTGTGACCTAAATGTGGTTGCATTGGCTGGGGGAGTTGGCGGTGCAAAATTGGCCAGGGGGCTTTGCCTCTTGCTGGACCCTGAGCAACTTACGGTGGTGGTGAACACAGGGGACGATTTTATCCATCTTGGCTTGCCAATTTGCCCCGACCTCGACTCAGTTTGTTATGGGATGGCAGGTTTAAACGACCAGGTGAGGGGGTGGGGTCTGACAGGTGAGAGCTGGACAGTCTTCGACCAGTTGAAGTTTCTGGGGGGGCCGGATTGGTTCCGCCTAGGGGATAAGGATCTGGCAACCCATTTAATGCGCAGACAATACTTATTAGAAGGTAATACACTGACCGAAACTATGATAGCTCTCTGCCGCCAATGGGGGATTAAACCACGGCTGTTGCCGATGAGTGACGACAACTGCCCGACAAATGTGAAATTACAGGATGGACGCATCCTGGCTTTCCAAGAGTATTTTGTTAAAGAAACCTGCCAACCGCAAGTTGAAAGCATCATACTCCCTAATATTGGAACGGTAGCTCCAACCCGTAACGTTTTAAAAGCACTTTCATGTTGCGATCTGGTAATCTTTTGTCCGTCCAACCCCTGGCTGAGCATTGACCCAATCCTGAATTTCCCAGAAATCCATGCCTTGGTCGCGAGCAAACCAGTAGTAGCAGTCTCCCCATTTATTGGGGGCAAGGCAGTTAAGGGACCAGCTTCAAAAATGGCTGCTGAAATGGGCTTCAGTACTGATGCGTCAACTCTGATTGACCATTACCGCGACCTGCTCGATGCTCTGCTATATGACAGCCACGATGCTGAGCTGTCTTCTGCAGCAGGCGGACAAGGTATAATATTCAGAAGGTCAG
>WOZB01000055.1 GCA_011620445.1 Anaerolineaceae bacterium
TATTTGGGTTGCGAACATCCCCCCAATGCGCTCGGGCAGGGAAAGGATTTAAGTTTTGAATGATAAATTCTGAAACGCGTTCTATCTGAGCATTGCTGGCACCTAATGCTTTGGCGATGTCCTGGTAATGATGCTGACTGAGTTTGTTAAGGTAAGATTCGATAACCTCCTTAGTGAAAGGGGGTATTTTCATCGTTTCTCTAAGGACCTCTATTTGCGTAAGCAAGGCCTCCTGGGGGTTGGCTGAACAGACACCTACCGGGTCACACCGTTTAATGCGCTCAATCAAGTTTTGAACTTCCAAAAGGTGACGGTGCTGGTAGCGGGCAATTTCCTGCGCGCTTGTCGTCAAAAAACCGTCCTCATCCAAGTGATTGAGGATGTAGGCGACGATCATGCGGTCATCTACTGCCAAATCGCCGGCAATTTGCCGCAGCACATAAGTTGGTAAGTCAACGTCTTCTGAAGCATAAGGTTCCTCAGGGGATTCATCTGTGTCGGTTGATGCGTGGTTGTAGAAATCCTCCCTTGGAGAAATGAAAACAATCGGGTCCTGCGATTCATAATTGATGGGTTGGCTGCAGACAGGGCATGGGCCAGAAGCTGGCAGCAGGCGTTTACACTGCGGGCAGCGGCGTTCATTGATAAGCTCCAAAGCAGGATTAGTTGAAAGTTCACTCTCAATTTTTTCCGCAAGCTCGGTCGCGGGCATGCTGAGCAAAGTCATCGTCTGCGCGAGATGGGCACTGGTACTGGTAAGGGTTTGTTGGTAGTGGCCTTGAAGCATGATTCTCCTCTGTTAAGGGGGTCAGCCCTGTTGCAAGAAGTATACCTAATTGGCCTTTGTGCTGTCAATGAAAAAGGTAACAATACTAAAAAGTCAAGGTGTATAAAGAAATTTTCAGCCCCGTAGTAGGCAGGTACAATTAACCTATGAAAGAAATGCATAATGAAGATGTTAAGAAAGAAAAGGCCATCATTGTTGGCCTGAGAACTGCCAAAAGCAATGCCTTTGACTTACCGCTTGAGGCATCGATGACGGAACTCGAGCTCCTTGCCGAGACAGACGATGTTGAAGTACTTGGCAGTATGGAACAATCACTACATGCTCCCAACTCCCGTACATTTATCGGTAGCGGCAAGGTTGAGGAATTGAAGATGATGGCCACTGAACTGGGCGTCGATATGGTGATCTTTGATGACGAACTCTCACCACGTCATCAGCGGGAGCTAGAAGAAGCGCTGGGCATGGACATCAAGGTTATCGATCGGACCGCCTTGATTCTGGATATATTCGGCCGTCATGCCAAAACGCGGGAAGGCCAACTGCAGGTGGAACTGGCGCAACTGGAATACCGCTTGCCCAGGCTCACCCATGCCTGGACCCACCTTGCCAGGCAGGCTGGTGGCGGAGGCGGGCGAACCGGCAACGTTGGTGGCGTAGGTTTAAGAGGTCCTGGTGAAACGCAGTTGGAAGTGGACCGCCGCGAAATTCGCAGGCATTTGCAAAAATTGCGCGAGTCGATTGACAAGATTCGTGAGAATAGGGCGCAGTATCGTTACCAACGCAAGAAGAGCAATATTCCTGTAGTGGCACTGGTGGGTTATACAAACTCGGGCAAATCAACCTTGCTTAATACGTTAGCCAATACCGATGTTTATACTGCTAATCAACTTTTTGCCACATTGGATCCAACTACCCGACAAATTGAACTGAAGGATGGACAACTGGTATTGCTGACTGATACGGTTGGATTTATTCAGAAGTTGCCAACGCAACTGATTGTATCGTTCAGGGCTACACTGGAAGAAATTGCCGAAGCCGATCTATTGCTTCATGTCGTAGATGCCTCAAACCCATCTTTTGGAATGCAAAAAGTGACTGTGTTGGAAACACTGAAGGAAATCGAAGCCAGCGAACTGCCGGTGATCACGGTTTATAACAAAATCGATTTGCTATCTTCTGAGGAAATTGATAAGCTCAAAAGTCGGGCTGCGCCGGCTTCGGCCTTCATCAGCGCAAAAAAAGGTATTGGTATCGAGGACTTGGTTAGCAAGATTTCCGACCAGTTAATGCTCCAATTTGAATTGGTTACCGTTCTTGTTCCTTACGGAATGGGTCAATTGGTTTCAACCTTCCATGAGAAAGGTAAAACCCTCACAATCGAAAATCTCGAAACAGGTATTCGCATACATGGTTATTTACCAAAACAATTGCTCTCTACTTTTGAGATATACCGAACAAAACCAGTTAAATAAAAAAAGACCAAAAAGAGGTCTTTTTTTGGCTTCGAAACTTTTATGCTTTGCTGCTGATCTCGAGGACTTCACGGCCTTGATATTGGCCACATTTTGGACAAACGCGATGCGGTAGGATCACTTCACCACAATTTGGGCAAGTAACGCTGTTTCGGGCTTTTAGAGCATCATGCGCACGGCGGCGATCACGTCGGCCTGAAGTACTTCTATGTTTTGGTAATGGTGTCATTTCGTGCTCCTTACGCTTACTTTTGATTAACCCTCTTAGTATACATGCATGACTTTGACGGGTCAAGGGTTTTAGAAAAGATTGTGTTTTAGATAAGATTGTTTTAGAAAAGATTTGGAAAAGATTACGCACCTTTCCGTAAACTAATTAATTTGTGTGAGGATCATCAATGACTTCCCTGCAAAAACGACTGGATGAAACTTGTCCGC
>WOZB01000200.1 GCA_011620445.1 Anaerolineaceae bacterium
TTTGCCTGGTTTGTGTCTGCCAATCCAACCAACAAATGGGTAACCACGGGGGGTTGCCCCGATATGAGGTACGCATGGGTTATCAATGATTTGCATATTTGGTAGCGGCAGGCCCCCGTGCCTGCCTAAATAACAAACACAGGGTAACCACAGGGGGTTACCCCTACCTGAGAAGACTTAACGAACAAATACCTTGCCCTTCCATGCAACAACCCACAGGGTAACCACGGGATTTAGCCCTACGTTAGAAAATCTTTGCCTGGTTTGTGTCTGCCAATCCAACCAACAAATGGGTAACCACGGGGGGTTACCCCTACCTGAGAAAATCTTTGTAACACAAGCCAGAACATAAAACCCAAATAGTCCCCTTCGATGGCGATGCCCAAATCCAGCCTTCCCACCGGCTCTTATGGCATAATTAAGCCCGGCTCAAATGCCCCTCAAGGAGATTAAATGCAGACTTTACACATTATTTCTCACACTCACTGGGACCGCGAATGGTACCGAACCTTTCAGCAGTTTCGCCTGCGCCTCGTCCATCTGGTGGATAACGTTCTCGAGATCCTGGACTCGGACCCCGATTACAAACACTTTATGTTGGACGGTCAAACCATCGTCCTTGAGGACTACCTGCAAATGCGGCCAGAAAACGAGAGCCGCCTGCGGGATTACATAAAGCAAGGCCGCATCCTGATTGGGCCCTGGTACATCCTGCCCGATGAGTTCCTGGTTTCCCCTGAAGCCACCATCCGCAACCTCCTGCTCGGCAAGTCTATCTGCGCCGATTACGGCTATCGTATGATGATTGGCTACCTGCCAGACCCTTTCGGTCACATTTCACAGATGCCCCAGATTTTGAATGGCTTCGGCATCGATAAGGCTTGCCTTTGGCGCGGTGTTCCAGAAAATATGCCTACCCTGCTTGAATGGCAGTCGCCCGATGGCAGCAAAGTTTTACTTGCTCATCTCTACTTCGGTTATGGCGATATCGCCGATTGGCCAATATCTGACTTGGATGCGTCAAGAACCCTGCTTGATAGCCGCGTTGATCGTTTGGAACCTTTCAATCAGAGCGACCACTTCCTGATGATGCGCGGTACCGACCATTTCGAGCCGCGCCCTCTCACTCCGAAAGCTATTGCCTACTACAACGCAAAATCAGCCAATCGTAAGGCGGTACATTCCACGCTTCCCAAGTACTTCGAAGAGCTCGAGGCACTGGTAAAAACCGGTGATTTGAGCCCCACGCTTGTAACCGGTGAATTGCGCGATCCCAAAAAAGCGCACATGCTTCCCGGGGTGGATTCAGCCCGCATGTGGATAAAGCAGCGCAATTGGTTCAGCCAGACTTTGCTTGAGCGCTGGGTTGAGCCCTTCAGTTCCTGGGCTGAATTAGTGGAGCGCGGACCGAAAGCTTTTACCCCACTCAAAGGTTTTGTAGCCTCACCTCGCATCTGGAACCCTTCCACCCTCGTTGGTCAAGCCTGGAAATTGCTCATAACCAACCATCCGCACGATTCCATTTGCGGTTGTTCGATTGATGAAACACATTCAGACATGGGCTCCCGATTTGACCAGGTGGACCAAATTGGTGAGGATTTAACTGCCCAGGCCTTGCGCGCTCTGATTGAAAACATCGAGACCCAGCCTTCCAAGACCAACCGGGATGCTTATGCAGCGGTAACGGTTTTCAATGCTGCCCCGGTAACCGTTTCCGAAACCGTGGATATTACTGTTGATATGCCCATAGGTGCAGAATCCGTTGAAGTGAGAGACGCTACCGGAAACACGGTTCCCTGCCTGGTCTCCCTGGAACATTCCGCAATAAAAGAATCCAACCTGATCAAGGTTTCTGAATTACAGACCTTATTAACCTCTGCCTCCACAGAAGGGCGAAATAATGAGCAGTTGGTCAATGCCCGCATAACTGTAGAGGACGATCTGCCGTGCATAGAAGCTGACTTCTCCGCTGTCGTCAGCCCAGATCAGGACAGTTTGATGAAGGCTTTCGTTGAGATCATGACCGTGGTCACCTGCAAAGCTGCGGACGATCGCCTGCGGGTCAAATCCATGAGCCTCCCCAGGGCGCATCTCAGCTTCTTGGCTGCGGACGTGCCCGCGGTGGGGTATAAAACATACTGGCTGGTACCCTCTTCCGCTTTGCCTTCGTCACCTAAGGTCGCAGAAGACACTGAGTTCATCGAAAATGATTGGTACAAACTAAGCCTTGAAGCAGCCTGGGATGGCAGTATCAGCCTCCTGGATAAGCGCAATGGCCAGACTTACCATGGCCTAAACCAATTCATCGATGTGGGAGACCGCGGGGATGAGTACAATTTCTGTCCGCCGGAGAATGATTCGGCTTTCTCGCCAGAAATCTATAACGCTGAGTTTTTCCATAACGACCTGGAAGACACTCTCTTTCTCGAATGCAGGTTCGAGCTGCCCCTGCAGTTGATAGAGACCCGCGACGCGCGCGAAGAATTGACAGAAGACTGCCCGCTAACGGTAATTATCCGCCTGCCGAAGTCTGCTCCGATTGTGGATTTCCAGGTACGATTCGATAACCGTGCCCTTGACCATCGCCTGGAAGTGCGCTTCCCCAGCCAAATTCCAGCCGCGTCAGCCCGCTACGACTCGCATTTTGATGTAGTTGAGCGCCAAGTAAACTTGCCAGAGCATGACTTGAAATGGTGGGAACAGCCCCGGCCTGAAGTACCCCAACAAGCTTTCGCGGATGTTTCTGATTCCACCCATGGCTTGATGCTGGCAAACCAGGGTTTGCCGGAAGTGGCCGCGCTACGCGATTCTGAGGGAAACGCAGTTTTAGCCCTCACATTGCTGCGCTGTGTTGGCTGGCTTTCCCGTGATGATCTGTGGGTGCGCCAGGGTCACGCTGGCCCACCACTTGAAACCCCGGATGCCCAGGAACAAGGCATCTATGAATTTACTTATCGTCTGATCCCGCATGCCGGCGATTGGCGCTCTGCTGCCACTCTGGCTTACGGCTTCCAAACCAGCCTGCGCGGTGAAGTTACCAACTTGCACACGGGCTCACTGGCGCATCAAGCTGCCCTGGTAGAGGTTGATAACCCTGCCTTCCATCTGACTGCTGTCAAGACCGCGGAGGATAAGTCGGGTCTTGTTGTACGCGGCTTCAATCAGATTGATAGCCCCATCAAGGTTCAAGTTAAGCCTGGCTTTGCTACAGCAGCTGCGACTCTTGTGAATTTGGATGAAAGTTTGCGAGAAGCTGTAACCCTTTCTGCTGAGAAAACGCTCAGTCTGGATCTGCAGCCACATAAACTCGTTTCAGTACTATTTTCAAAACCAAGAATATGAGCCCAGACCAATTTTCTGAGCCCAAACAAATTCAGATGCAGCCTGATTTTTATATTGCCAACATCCCCATCTTTGGCCGGCTGATTCTTGCCCCGATGGACGGCCTCTCCGACCCAAGTTTTCGCTGGATTACGCGCAAGCTTGGTTCGGCGTATTCCATTTCCGAGTTTATCAATACATTAGACTACACTGTCCAAAGGCACTACCAGGGCAACCGCCTGAGGTTCCGCCAGGCTGAAAGGCCTTTTGGTTTCCAACTGTTGGACAACGACCCTGCCCGCATGGCGGCTGTGGCTGCAAGCATGGAAGCCGATTTTCACCCTGATTTTTTTGACATCAATATGGGCTGCTCCACCCATCGCGTGCTTACGCGTGGGGCTGGGGCTGGTTTGATGCGCTCTCCAGAACTGGTTGGGAAGTGCTTTCGTGCTGTAAAGGCTGCGGTAAGCGTACCGGTTACCGGCAAAATGCGCCTGGGGATCGACGAAAACTCACTAAACTACCGGGAAGTAGCCGAAATCGCGGTTGAAAATGGCTGCGCGGCAATGGCTCTGCACAGCCGAACAGCCAAGATGTCCTATTCCGGTGAGGTGCGCTGGGAACCAATTGCTGAACTAAAAAGGTTGCTGCCAATTCCGGTTATCGGTAATGGGGACCTTGTCACAACTGAAAAAGCGCGGGCTATGCTTGATCAAACCTCCTGTGATGCCGTGATGATCGGCAGGGTATCAAAAATCAACCCCTGGATTTTCAGTTGGCGCAATCGTGAAGATGTGAGCCCCGCGGAAGTCTGGCAGCTTGCCTCCTATCAACTAACAGAGATGATCCGTACCTATCCTGAAGGTGCCGCAATCTTTGCCTTCCGCAAGTTCTTCAAGGCTTACCTGGGACCTTACGGGATCGGCGGCCAAGCCATGCGGCAACTGCTGACCATCCGGGAGGAAACTGATTTTTGGACAGCCTTTGAAGCCCTCTTCCAAGGTTTGAGTGTGGACACCAAGGCACCTAATCCCTGGTTTGATGAATCTGCCTGATTCTGGAGGCAATTGGTGGTGTTTATACCTTGGTTTCTGAATTTAAGTCATTAATAAGTGGGGTCATAGCTTTATAATTAGCCGTAAACTACACAAAAAAAGGAGCTGCATGGAAAATACTCGGGAACATAAACGCTCAATTTTTGCCTGGACAACTTACGACTGGGCCAACTCAGCTTTCGTCACCACAATATCTGCTACTGTTTTGCCTGTTTATTTTTCAAATGT
Organism: Anaerolineaceae bacterium; assembly: GCA_011620445.1. Lineage (GTDB taxonomy): Bacteria > Chloroflexota > Anaerolineae > Anaerolineales > Anaerolineaceae > Mesolinea. The sequence goes on from WOZB01000200.1 coordinate 4,605, forward strand.
GGCTGCAGCTCAGCTGCCTGATTACCAACGCACTGCCATTTGGTCCTGGACTACAGCCATTTACATGATTTTGGTCGCGCTGATGGGTCCGGTTTTTGGAGCAATGGCTGATTTCAGCGGTACCAAGAAGAAAAATCTCTTTACCTTTGCAGCCTTCGGAATCCTCGGAGCCGGTTTGCTTTATCTCGTCAAAGAAGGCCAATGGCTTCAGGCAGTACTCTTTTACATTATTGGCGGCGTCGGTTTTTCAGGCGCGAATGTGTTCTACGACTCGCTCTTACCTCACGTGGCTACGGATAAAGAACAAGATATGGTCTCCTCCAGGGGCTATGCTATGGGATACGCTGGCGGCGGAATCCTTCTGGCCATCAACCTGGTAATGATTATGAGCGCTAAAACGCCGGAACAAACCCAAATGATGAGCCGCTTGAGCTTCCTCAGCGTTGCTGTCTGGTGGGCTATATTCTCCATTCCGCTCATGCTTTGGGTCAAAGAACCTCCGCGCCGGGTTCAAACCAACGAATTGAACCACAAACCAATTCAGGTGGCCTTCAGCCGTCTGCGTCACACTTTCAGCGAGATAAAACACTTCCAGGAGTTGTTCAAGTTCATTCTGGCATTCTGGCTTTATAACAACGGGATTGGAACTATTATTTTTATGGCTTCGATTTACGGCAAGGAGCTGAAATTTAGCGATACAACCGTCATCGGAACGCTGTTGATGGTTCAGTTTGTGGCCATCCCCTTCGCCATCCTGTTCGGGTGGTTGGGCAAGAAAATAGGCACCAAGCGCGCCATCATGCTCTCTATCTTGGTATATGCTGTTATCGCGATTTTCGGGTACTTTATGACCCAGGAATGGCATTTCTGGTTCCTCGGCTTCCTGGTAGCCACTGTGCAAGGCGGATCACAGGCACTCAGCCGCTCCTTGTTCGGCCGCATGGTCCCCAGGAGCAAATCCGCGGAATTCTTTTCCTTCTTCTCGGTCAGTGAAAAAGTTGCTGGTACTGTAGGGCCAATCCTATTTGGTTTGGTAAGTACCTTGATGAAAGGCTCCCGTCTCTCCATTGTCAGTCTGATCATCTTCTTTATTGCTGGTGTTTACTTACTTTCAAAAGTGAATGAACGTGAAGGCATCAAACTGGCAGAAATTGAAGAGCAAGAAATTCTGCAAGGCAGCTTACCGAGCCAGGTTTGATAGTCAAACAAATTTGCATATTAAGCCTGTGTAAAATCCTCCTTCGTGGAGGATTTTTCCTTGTTCATTAACTTAAAAGATATAATCATTTTTGAAATCTTCCCACAGAGGAGAACTTAAGCTGAGATGAAAAATTTCCGCGTAGCGGTACTGGCTAATCTAAAAGTAAATGCCCCCCATTTTGATGAGATGGCGGATGACCAATGGGATGACCTCGATGCAGAGTCTACTGTCTTATCCATCCGGGATGCCATACGTTCCGCCGGTCATGAAGCGGAATTTCTGGAAGCAGACGAATACATCGCTGACGCACTTCGCAGCTACAAACCTGATATTTGCTTCAACATCTCTGAAAGCCATTTTGGCAACTCACGAGAAGCCCAAATACCGGCCATTTTGGAAAAAATGCAGATTCCTTACACCGGCTCCAAAGTACTTTGCCTGGCGTTGACGCTTGACAAACCCATGACCAAACGCATCCTGGCATGGCACGGCTTGCCTACACCCGATTTTCAATCCTTCGAACGTGAGGATGAGCAATTGGATGGAGGCATGAGATTTCCGCTCTTTGTCAAACCCAGCCGTGAAGGCACAGGCATGGGCATCAGCCTGGAGTCGATCGTGCGTGATGAATACGAGCTACGCAAGCAATTAAGATTGATTATCCGGCGCTACAAGCAGCCTGCTCTGGTTGAAACCTTTATTGAGGGACGGGAAATTACCGTAGGCATGGTTGGGAACCTGGTGGGACCTGTTGCCAACCGTCTGCCTGATGATGAAGACGCCCCCCGCAACACTGCTGGCCTGACCTTCCTGCCCCCAATGGAGGTAGACCTCAAGGATTACCTGCTCACTGATGGTGTTTATGCCAACCGCCTTAAAACGGCATTGGCTGCCGACCTGACCTATCTATGCCCGGCACCCCTTGAGAAAACCATGGTTGAGGACTTGAACTGGCTTGCTGCAGCTGTATTCCGCGTTACACAATGCCTGGATTGCGCTCGGGTGGACTTCCGCCTGGATGTGCATAACAATAACAAGCCCTACATCCTGGAGATCAATCCACTGCCAGGCCTTTCCCCGGTCATTTCGGATCTGGTTATCGAAGGCGAAGCAGCCGGAATCCATCATACAGAGCTGGTTAATATGATCCTTAATACAGCGCTTAAACGCTATGGGATGATTTAACCCCATCCTGTAAAGTTCGGATTAATTAGTTTGAAAAGAAGGAGGCATAAGTTCCTTCTTTTTGTAAATCCATGTCTTTCTCATGCAGCGAGCAATACGGCTGCTCTTGGTGTGAGGGCAATGATTATAATAAAGGCTTGAAGACCGGAGCATCCATGGTTAATTTCAGCACTCGGCTAATGCAAATTGAGGATTATGAAGCAGTATACCGACTTTGGTCTGGTATCCAGGGTATGGGCATGCGCAGCTTGGATGACAGCCAGTCAGGAATCAGCAGATTCCTAAAACGCAATCCAAACACCTGTTTTGTCGCTGAAAAAGATAGTCAGATTGTGGGTGTCATCCTCGAGGCTATATCTACCATGCAGCTGTTTTGCCCGAACTGCGCGGCCAGGGCATCGGCAAAGAACTGCTGAAAAATGTAATCGCTGCCTTGAAAGATGAAGGCATCCATAAAGCCGGCTTGTTGGTTTTTGCCAATAACGAGATCGGCAATGCTTTTTGGGAATCCCAGGGTTGGGAACGACGCACAGATGTCTATTACCGCAATAAATCTCTGAACGAGGAAAATAAGTAGTCTCTCCGAAAGCAATCTTCCTTTTTTCTTAATTCCAACTCAATTCATCAAGCAGATACTTTGGCATGAATTCTGCACAGAAATTTATGCAATTACATCAGACTTTCAGGTTTTAATGGGAAATGATCCCAGGGAGATAAAATGGCTGAAATTTCATTTTGCGGTCAAATTTGTGCTGAGTGCCCTGTTTATCAGGTTACACGTGAAAATGACCTTGGTCAACGCATTTGGTTAGCCCTTGAGTATTCTTCAGAATCCCATCAGTACCACCCGGCAGAAATGCATTGCCAGGGTTGCCACAGCTTATTTGCCAACCTGGCCCCCATGTGTAAGTCTTGCGAAATTCGAAACTGTGCTTTGGGACGCGTATTGGTCTCCTGTGCGGAATGTGTGGATTATCCTTGTGACATCATCGAGCGTTTGGTACCTGTAGATACGGATAATCGGGCGGAATTAGAATACCGGCACGATACCCTTATCACCCATAGGTGCAGATCAGCCGAAATATTTTTCAGTTAATAGTCCAAAACAAATTCTAATTATTAAAACTACGGACTGAAACGATCAGTCCGTAGTAGTTTGTTTTGTTATGGACATCATTCATTGTGCGTTAGGTTCAGGAGCTTGGTAGCGGTTGGCTTTCACAAATTTTTCCATCAAATCTGGCTCAGGTTCCGTGAAATTTAGAAGGCGGCCCCACGAGGTCATTGCCAGGGGCACATCCATGCTCGACCAGGGGAAAGCTATCAACTTGTCGCCACCAGTTTTTTGCATCACATCCTGAATAGTTTGTTTCAGTGCAGCGCAATTTGTGCCAGCCACCTGGCAGTTGTACCAAAAAATCACATAGCCATGTTCAAGGCTATGTACCAGGTAACCTTCGGGATATTTCGGCAGGGATGGAAGATCACTCTCCTGATAGAATTTTGCAGCATAGCTCTCTTCGTAATGCGTGCCGCCTGCTGGTGGATTTGAATTGTAAGGCCCGGGTTGTACCGAATCAGCCACATGTGCAGCTGAGGCGACAACCACCGCCTGGCCCATTAATCCGTCAGGGTTATTGGAATTAAGCGCAGAAAAAATGAATATTGCGATTACCAGGATGCCCAGGGTCGCCAAACCAATTTTCAGGATATTTTGAGACTTTCTTTTTTTTTGTTGGGATTCGCGTATAGTCTGCCGGACAGAATTCTTCATTTTTCGCTCTCAGTAAAGGATAATTTTCATTCGTTAATTGGTAGTATTTATATGATATTACTGCCGTAATATTTTGATCTGTCTAAGCTTCTCTTCTCAGTCAGCAAAAGCCTCCTGCCGGGGCGAAACAATTATGGTTGAGTCTTATGACATTCCGCTGAACGAAAAATCAGAATCAGCTCTTTCACTCCAAGGTATAAAAAATGACCGGTTGAACCGGCCATTTTCAATAAACTCTAATTTCGTTTTATGCGCCTCTGCCGCGCATTCGTGGGTCAAAGACATCGCGGACGGCATCGCCAACCAGGTTCCAACCCATCACAAAGAGGGTCAGGGTGAGACCGGGGAAGACCACGATGAACCAATACTTATCCAGGTTGTTGATCCAACTGCGGGCAAATGCCAGGATTTGACCCCAGTCAGAATAGCCCAATGGGGTACCAATGCCCAGGAATGAAAGTGCTGCGAAGCTAAGCACCACGCTGCCAATTCCCAGGGTTGCCAAAACCACGGTCGGGAAGATGGCATTGGGAATGATATGTTTAAAGAGGATACGGCTGTTCTTTACCCCCGAAACTTTGGCCGCCATCACGTAGTCGCGCTCTTTGATGGAAAGAATGTCTGAACGGATCACGCGCGCATAGCCCATCCACCCAAAAGCAATCATGGCTATCATGGCTGGCAGGAGGCTCCTACCAAGTCTTGGCGTCAATACAGCCGCAGCGATCATCGCCATCATGATATATGGCAGCGTCATGAAGATATCAACGATGCGCATGAGAATATTGTCGGTCGCCCCGCCATAATAGGCGGCAACCGAACCGAGGATGACCCCAATGAGCACAGTGGCAATTTCAACAATAAAACCGGTGCGGAAAGCCGTACGGGTACCCCAAATAACACCGTAGAAAATATCGTACTGGCCTTGGGCAGTGCCAAGCAAGTGCACCCATTCATCGTTTCCAGTAATGGATTTATACCAAAAAGGAATTTCAGGAGCGTTTTTCTTCCAGGGGCTTCCAGGCGGTTTGGGTTGACTGGCAAAGCCATCGCGCGGCATCATATAAGGATCGCTGCCCACAGGTGGAGCAATCAGTGGTGCAAAAATGGCAATCAGCGCAAACAAAACAATCAGGAAGAAGCCGATGCGTGAGGCCCAAGTTTTGCTGAGGCCTTTCACAATCCGATAGTTTTCCGGGCCCAGCCATCGTTCCAACCTGGTGATCTTACGATCTGAATGTGCTTCTGCAAGAGTTAGATTATCGCCGCTAGGGCCGCCGCCTTCGCCCTTGGGTTTTGGTAATTCAGATTGGATGCGATCAACAACCGATTCAGTGTCTCCAGGTTGAACATAATGTTCAATCGAACCAGCCAAAGTCTCCTTTGTTTCCGCAGGAACTTCTGCTCCGGGTCTAAATTCTTGATCAGGCATATTTGGGTCCTCGAGTGGGTTGATGATTTCGGCATTATTCAGGTCATTCATATTCGATATCCTTAAGACAAGCGTACGCGAGGATCAATAAACGCGTAGAGTATGTCAACAACCAGGTTGCTGAGGATGAGGATGAAACCTGTGAAAATGGCCATCCCAACACTGGTAACAACATCCAATTGGCTAGCCGCATCGGCGGCGGCCTTCCCAATGCCGGGATAATTGAACACTGTTTCTGTAATAATGACGCCGCCTAACAAGCCCACGATGCTCATGCCGGCCATAGTAACCACCGGCAGCATGGCATTGGGCCGAGCGTGCTGGTTTATGACTACACCTTCCTTTAAACCTTTTGCCCGGGCAGTCACAACGTAATCCTGACGTAAAGTTTCAAGCATGGAAGAGCGCATCACGCGCACAAAAGTCGCCCAGTTTATGTAAGACAAAGTGATAATAGGCATGATCATGTGCCGCATTGCATCCCAAAAAACGTCCAGGCGTCCATTCAAGAGGGCATCAATGCTCAGGAGATGTGTGTACTGTTTCAGTTCTCCGGAATACATAATCTTGGTAACCCAGTCAGACATCTTGCCTGGTAGGAACCAATGTAGTTGGGCATAGAAGAAAATTAGCATGAGCAAGCCAAATACAAAGGTCGGGAATGAAGTACCCACAATGCTAAACATACGTGCAGCCTGATCAGGCCACTTATTCTGATAAACTGCCGCTTTAACCCCCATCCAAATACCCACAGCTAACATGGGATACATGGTCCAAAGTGCCAGGTCCAAGGTATTTGGAAAGCGCGCCTGGATGATCTGAAGGACTGGTTGAGAAGCGGTTCTGGAATAACCAAAATCACCAAAAAGGATGCCACCGTGCCGAACGCCGTTTATGTCTACGGTACCTACCAACCAGCGCCAATATTGTACTGGTAATGGTTTATCGAGGGCATACTGACGAATGACGGCATTGATCTGGTTATCGTTTCTGGGCACGTCGCGGATGTAGAGGGCCGAACGCTCAATCGGCGATAGCAATCCCAAAAGGCCAAATATGATAATAGTGACCCCGAAGAGCAGCAGCGGAATCTGTAGTAATCGACGAATAATGTAATTGGTCATACGTTTCCCTTTTTTACTTTTTGCCTTGCAGAAATCCACAATATCTTGTTCACTTCGGCAAAACAACAAGGTGCCAGCGGGAGCCTTTCGGCTCCCGCTGAATTAAAGATCTGTTACTTGATATTGAAGTTGAAGAGGATTACATCCAAGGAGAGAGCTGGGCGTCCGAAATAGAGGCGCAGAGGCTGATCGCTGGGTGTATCACAGAGTTCAAATCGTTCGGCTCCGAGCAGGGTGGTGTCAACGCTGCAAACAGGCTTGGCTTCGCCGTAGAGTTGGGTCGTGAGGTCGTAAGTAACCATCTCGCCAACCAACGGGTCAACCTGGGTGCGCATTTCCACGGGCACTGCAATGATGTCTGCATCACCGGCTTCGAGCATTGCCAACCGGGTGCCAAATTCGGCTACGTTCTTGAGCAAGACGTCCTTGAGGACAGGTTTGGTTCCCCAATACTCTTCGTTGCGGGTGAGAGCAATTTCTTCGCCCTGTTTCCAGTGGGATAGTTTGAAGGGGCCAGTACCATTGGCAATGGGAGTGAAGGGAGATTCGGAATCGGGGACTGAGTAAGTATTAGCCCAGTCATCGCAGGAACCGCTCCAACCACCATTGGCAACAACCCATTCCTGGCTCATGATCGAGCCCCAGCCATTAGCAATGGTCGGGAGGAAAGGAGCCCAGGGTTGGGCAAGTTTCATGGTGACTGTATTCGCGGCTTCGTCAACAGTGATAGCCTGATCAAGGAATTCGCAGGGAACTTTCAGCTTGTCAGGTTCGACTTTGAGTAATTCTTCACGGTTGTCAGCAAGGCCATATTCGGGGTCGATCAATGCGGTAGCATCCGCAACACCAACACCGAAGAATGGTTCGTCCACAAGCCATGCAGGTGTGGAACCGCCGCCATTGAGCATGAGGCGCATAAAGGAGTATTTGACATCGGATGGTTTGAGTTCCTGTCCTTCGTGGAATTTCACACCCTTGCGGATGACAAAGGTCCAGGTCGTGCCGTCTTCCGACATTTCGTACGATTCGGCAAGCGCAGGAACAAATTTGTCCACTGCAACGCCGTCGTAGGTAACGAGGGTTTCATAGATGTTTTGGATCGCCTCACCAGAGGCGGTGTCGTAGGAGGCCATTGGATCGAGAGTGAGGGCATCGCCAATATTGCCAATAGTCAAGGTCTCAGGATTTGGGGCACCTTCGGCTTTGGAGATGGGGGCAGCAACCACACCGGAATAGATCGGGTTCATAACGCGGCCTTGCACCCATTTTTGTTCGTAGTTGTGGGTTGTAGCCAGGGCAACAGGAATACCAATAGCCTGGTCGTAATACAGTTGTTGGGCTTCCTGATAGATTACACCACGATCTTCGGGATCGGTTTCAGCAACGCCTTTGTCCAACAGAACCTGGAATTGATCCTTGATGTCCTGGGGAAGGGATTGGCGACCACCATAGGTACCAGTGCTA
>WOZB01000057.1 GCA_011620445.1 Anaerolineaceae bacterium
GCTGGCTGGCGCACGGATGTCTGCGGTTATTGTGAAAAGGTTGTTTTCAGTAACATGGGCACTTACCACGTGACCGCCAGGTTCCCGGATAACTGGCGGCTGGTAGCCAATGCCCCCAAGCTTGGGTCAACGAAACAGGCGGATGGTACGCAGAGCAATGAGTATCAGGCTGACTTCTTGAGGTACTTCTTCATCAGTTTCAGCCAGGACTTCAAACTGGCGACGGCTAAAAGTAATGGCGTTGATATTCAAATTGCCACCCTCTCTGATCAGGCTGCAGCGGATAAAATCTTGGAAATGACAACCAAGATCCTGGATTTTTATGCTGCGAACTTTGGCCGGTACCCCTTCGATTCCATGACCATTATTGGAAATCAAAGCTCACTCTCAGGCGGTATTCCATATTCCGCGGGTGGATTCATTTTTTACAATTTTAACGATCCAGCCTTTGAGAAGAACCTGGCCGCATTTATTGCCAGCAGTTGGTGGGGAGCAGCCGTAGGTAACGATTTTTATGCTTCCCCATGGCTGGATACTTCGCTTGCGGAGTATTCCGGCTTACTGTACCTGCAAGCCAATGCTTCCCCCAACGATTATCAACAGGTTCTTGCGGCGCTGGAGACCAAGGCACAGGGTGGAACCAAGCCGGTGGATAGCCCGATAAGCGCTTATGCGCCAGATGGCACCGCTTACCATGAAACCATTTATGCTAAAGGCGCTTTAACATTCCTGGACCTTGAGAAGGCCATTGGTAAAGACAAGTTGATACCCATCCTCGTCAAATATTATCAGGCGAACCAAAACAAGATCAGTACGCCAGAGACGCTAATCACGCTGATCCAAAAAGAGGCAGACTATGACTTCCGCACCCTTATCAGTCAGTGAGCCTATTCCGGAAACCGCTGGTCACCCTCTCATAAGGTTGGAGGAGGTCACCAAGACCTATTTTATGCGCGGCTATGTAGTGAAGGCGCTAAAGAAGGTCTCTATGGAAATCCTGCCGGAGGACTTCATTACAATTTCTGGGCCAAGCGGCAGCGGCAAGTCCACCCTGCTGAACATCATGGGTCTGCTTACAGACCCAAACGCAGGGATCTTCGAGTTCAAGGGGCAAGAGCCAGTAACACTTAGCGATAATGAAAGGACAGATCTTCGGCGCAACAATATCGGCTTTGTCTTCCAGATGCACCGTTTATTCCCCAATCTGACCGCAGTGGAGAACCTGGCCATTCCTTTGATTCCCTATATGAAAGGCCTGGAGTTTAATCTGATTGATAAGGCCCGGGAACTCTTAAACAAAGTAGGTTTGGACCCTAACAAGGATCGGCGAGCCTTCGAAATGTCTGGCGGTGAGCAGCAGCGGGTAGCCATTGCGCGGGCTTTGATCAATGATCCCTGTATCATCTTGGCAGATGAACCTACTGGGAATCTGGATGAGGTTACCAGCGACGGTATTATTGAGATTTTTAAGAGCATCAATGAAAGTATGCACACAAGCATTGTGCTGGTGACGCATAACTCCAAGTTTTTCCCTATTGGGAATAAAACATATCACATGGAAAATGGCGTAATAAGCCAGTTGCGCTAGTCTATTCTTCAGCTAAGATAAACCTTAAACTATTGTCGCCTTCGTTCTCCATTGTGATTCTGGCAGATGAGGGTGCACTGAACATCGCATTGACTCATTTTTTGAATCCATTCAATGCGGTATGGCATCTGAGTGTGTATGCGACATTAAGCGAATTTTAGATTAGAATCAAATTACGAAAAGGAGTAGCGCTATGAAGATACCTTTCTATCAGGTCGACGCTTTTACCGTTTCTCCCTTCAAAGGGAACCCTGCTGCGGTAATTATCCTCGAGAAGGCTCGCAATGAAGCTTGGATGCAGTCCGTTGCCTCAGAAATGAACCTTTCGGAGACCGCTTTTCTGGTTGCGGAAAAAGACGGCTACAAACTGCGCTGGTTCACCCCGACAACGGAAGTTGATCTTTGCGGTCACGCCACCCTTGCCAGCGCGCACATCCTCTTTGAGTTTGGCTTTTACGAGCCCGATGAGCGCATCACCTTTTACACAAAAAGCGGCCTGATAAGCGCCTCTTTCCAAAATGGCACCATCGAATTGGATATGCCCCGTCGGGATCCATTACCGATGGAAAAAGATCCTGAAATTGAAGCCCTGCTTGGTGTTCCCACCGTGGCTATGGCAAAATTCGATGCAAGTTTATTGCTTCTGGAACTTGAAACGGCACAGATGGTTAGTGATTTTCAACCGAATTTCACAAAAATCAACCTCTTAAATTACCAGGATTTATTGATCACAGCCCATGAAGGGCAGCGATTTGATTTTGTCTCGCGCTTTTTCTCACCCAAAACCGGTATCTACGAAGACCCGGTTACTGGCATGGCGCACTGCTCTTTAGCCCCTTATTGGGCAGCACGCCTTGGAAAAACGGAATTCCACGCCTACCAGGCCAGCAGGCGTGGCGGCGAACTGTGGGTACGCCTGGGGGAGGACCGGGTTTACCTGGGCGGGAAGGCCGTCACGGTGTTCCAGGGGGATATCCTCCATCAGAAGGAATAGATTTCCATCATAGGGAACGACGGGATCGTTCCCTTTATTTTAAGGAGCAATTATGACTTCCCTGCAAAAACGACTGGATGAAACTTATCCAAATTAG
>WOZB01000282.1 GCA_011620445.1 Anaerolineaceae bacterium
ATTCCCAGAGTTGGATTGACACGATAGGCATCTAATAACTTGTCAAGCCGACTGTCCAGTTTTGCTTTTCTGCCTGCCTGTAATCTGTTCAAATTCATGTCAAGATGTCCATTATTTGACATATCGTTGGACGTGGAGGGGTCAAACAAACCCCTCAAATCTTGACGCTGGAATCCGTGGTTTGCCTGACGCTCTGCTTTACGTTCAGCTTTTTCATTGGCGATTCGCTGAAGCCGATTTTGATAATCTTTGCGCAGCGCAATGACCGTAACACCTGCCAAGCTGAGAAAAGGGAAAATTGCCGGCGCGATTACCGACCAGGAAGGTTGGGTATCCAAAACCACGGTCAGGAGAATAGCGACAAAGAAGTAGATAAAAATCAAAAACACCGCCAGCCAAAAAGGAGCAGGAGGGTCATTCTTCCGCCGGTTCTGGTTGAACTGATATAAATCCAAAGCTGTTGCACAAGTGACTAAGCCAAGCGACTCGATCACAGTGGCTGCAAGAATTCCAATGGGTACAGGCCATTCAAGATGGGTTACAGTTGCCCGGCCTACCAGGTATGCCGTAGGAACAGGAGCGCACCAAGGTGCAACCTTTGCCACCAGATCAATCGCTCCATTTTCAAAATTATCGATTTTGCGTAAATCCATTTTCACCTCATTCATAGAAACAAAAAGCCGCTCATCCTCACCGGGAGAGCGGCCGATTACATAGCTTGAGGCTGTACCAGGTGTTCTGGTACAATACCTTCAGCCCTGTGCCGTCAACCCGGCGAGAGGGTTAGGGCCATGTTCGTGTTACCAGCACTGACTTGGCCCGTTATATGGGTGATTAATGTTCACTTATATGAGCATTATAACATAAAAATAAAGCTGTGGGAGTGGGTCAACCCTGATGTTTTGGGCCTCTTCTTCCCCCTTGCGCTTCCACTTTTTGTAGATAATCCATAAGAGATTGCCGGTCGATCATCAAAGCGGAACCCCATTTGCGAGCCACAATTTCGCCAGCACGTATTAGCCGGCGTATGTGATTCGGATGGTACCCGCTGATCTCGGCAGCCTCTGTTGTTTTAAGCCATTCTTCAGGCATAAAAAATACTCCATCATGATTCTACTGTCTCATGACGTTGAATGCAATAAAAGCTCTCCACTTATTCAATTATTAAAGTCCTGACTTGCCAATCCTCGATATCAAAAGCGGGGTTTGCGGTATATGCTGGGTTTAAGAAATCAACTCTCACGTGAATTTCTTTTTTTGCTCAGTCTGCTTTATTAATCCCGCAAATCCCGCATACACCGCAAGAAAATTGCCAGCGAGCTACCTTTGAATGACTGTCATTAGAACAACGCTCAATCCGCACTTGTGACTCTCCATAACGGGTACCTTGACGCTGAACAAAACCTTTACCCAATCTTTTCTTGAAATTTGGCCGAATATAACCGCGTTCATCCAGCGGTGCTTCAAAAGTGTCTGGTAACAAATCCATTAACTCAGGTATTGAAGCCAGTTCTTTGCAAATTTCTGCAATCGTGACTGGAGCACTCTGAAAGATTTCGTGAAGTGCCATCAAGAAAGCTTCCCATTGGGGACCCTCATCATCAATAATTTCATAAAGACTCTCCAGGTTATCTAAAAATCCGGATATTCCAGCATATGTCAAGATTCCCCCAATAACCTTTGACCACTCTAAAAATCCACCAATGACCGGTGAACCACTTGCCGGCCGATCTGCAGTAAACCATCCATGAGCCAGTGTCAGCACAGCACTGATTAAGTCACCACGATTTTTCAGCACCCACTCTGGCAGGTCAGAATGTAGAAAGTTTTCTCGCTGCCAGGGACGTGAAGTCTTGGCATCCAAACGAATCCAGTAACAACGTCGTGGAAGATCACCACCAAGGTGAATGTTATTACCGTTTGCAATCCAGGTAGCTCTTTGTGGTACTTTCACCATCTCCGAGTGGCCAAGGATCCGATCTGACCAGACAGGCGCAGTAATTGCAGCTGCCACTTCGCTGGAGTCCAACGGTTCTGTCACATTGTCGATTGAAATTACCGAAGCCCCAGTCATTAAGGTTGCTGTGATCTTTTTACGCCACTCATCAGAATCTCTGGGGGCAGTAATCATTGCCGGTTCATGACCGGTTGCGACCAGGCTGACCACTGATTGAAGCAAGGATTTTCCCGTTCCAGATTGGGGCGAATCAATCAAAGCCAGAGGCACTTTCCCTGATATTGCCGGCCGGATGATAGGCGTAATCAGAAGTCCGATTGCATTTGCCCAGGATGATTGGTCTACAAATGGGAAATCCCGCATCACCTCTTGGATTAACTTAACGGCCAATGCCTTTCTATCCTGGCAGGAGGCGGGACTCCAATGATTGGTTATTTGAACATTAGGAACATAATACAATTTTGTCGATGGATCGTATCCTGGATCTGCCAAAATGGACCCGTCTGAACGTATTGTTGGACACTCGATTAATCCATTGAGCGTTGGAAATGGCCAAGATTCCAAAGAAAGGATGTCACGTACAATCTCATAAGGTGGGGGCACTGGATCTTTGAAGGTGGTTTTCTTATAGGTACGCTCCGAATAATAGTTGGCGATCCGGGCGAGTCGTCCACGTAACGCTACTTCAGAAAGAGGTTCGATGGCTGGTGTATGA
>WOZB01000135.1 GCA_011620445.1 Anaerolineaceae bacterium
AGCTTAAGCAGGTAAACTGGAAGCCTTCCAATGACAACATCAGGAATCTGGTTTTCTGTCATATTCTGCTCCCTATTTCTATGGCATTAAAATATTTAAACATGTTATTATCTTAATTAATTCCTTTACTACAGTATATTATATAGGGATTGCCGGTTTTTTTGTGAATAAAATAACAATGATTTATCTCTTTAAGGAGTGAACATGAAAGCTGCCAGCACCATTTCTTACATTTTAGCCGGACTATTGGTAATTTTTTCCTTCCTGTTCATTTTAGGTTCTGGCGGAGGCACTGGAAATCCTTCCTGGCTAACCTATGGAATCATCGGCCTGGTGCTCTCAGGCGGTCTGATTTTTGCTGGTTTCAAGTTTGCTGCCTTGGCAAATCCTCCCAAGCAGGAAGTCATCCAAAAAATCGATCTATCCGGAAACGTACGTATGGATACTATCAAATGCCAGTCTTGCGGTGCGCCGCTTGCTCCCGAAGATGTAAAACTTGTCAATGGAGCTGTGATGGTCACTTGCCATAGTTGCGGCACAACTTACCAGGTAACTGAGGAGCCAAAGTGGTAAAGAGAAAATCAGTATTCCTTCGGCTTGTACTGCTGTTTGCCGTACTTCTTAGCGGAACTTTATTTGCGAAACCCGTTACTGCGCAAACCTACCGCTTTACGGTTACAAATTACGAGGTTGAAACTTATCTTGAAAAAGATGGCAGCCTGACACTGAAGTACATGATGACTTTTCTCAACGATCCATCTGCCGACGCGATAGAGTTCGTTGATGTTGCCATGCCTCAGGCATCATATTCTCTAAGCAAGGTGACAGCTGATATTGATGGGGCTAAGATCAATCATATTGCCGATTCAAGTTTTGTAACCGGGCTCGAACTTGGTCTGGGCAACTTATCGATTAAACCCGGGAATACTGGAACTGTCAGTGTAACAATTACTGAAATCAAACCCGTCCTTTACCCTTATGACAGCGGCGACAAGCAAAACTATGCCAACTTCCAATTCACGCCGAATTATTTTGACTCCCAATTTGACCGCTCAACTGCCACCAAATACCGCATGACTATCATCCTACCACCTGGTGTGGCAGCAGATCAGGGGGTTTACTATGAACCCAATAATTGGCCTGGAAGTGCAGATCCACAAGAGGCTTCTCTGTCACAAGACGGCAGGGTTTACTACTCCTGGTACACGGAAAATGCAGATGTCCACAGTGAATATCTTTTTGGCGCGGCCTTCCCTGCGGCTGTTGTCCCAGCAGAGGCAATCTCAAGCAAGGATGTCTTCGATAGCACTGATTATGGCCCTGCCACGACCTCCAACGGGTGGAGCGATTTTTTAAGCACGCTGCCCTGTTGCGTTAGTGTCGTGGGAATTATTGTATTATTTATCTACCTTGGCATCAAAGGTACCCAGTCAGCCAATAAACGCAAATTATCTTATCTGCCACCCAAGATATCAATGGAAGGCCAGGGTATTAAACGCGGCCTGACTGCAGTAGAAGCTGCCATCCTAATGGAAGAACCGATGAGTAAAATCCTGACCATGATCCTCTTTGGTCTGATAAAAAAAGAAGCTGCTACGGTTCTCCAGAAAGAACCTTTGAAAATCCAGGCCGCAGACCCTCTGCCAGAAGGTCTTTATCCCTACGAAATTGGATTCTTGAACGCAATCACTGAGGAAAATGCAGCCAAACGCCGCACGGTGATGCAGTCGACTATGATCGATTTGGTCAAAGAAGTGACCGACAAGATGAAAGGTTTTAGCAAGAAAGAAACCGTTGCGTACTACCGGGACATTATGAACCGCGCCTGGAATAGTGTGCAGAGTTCAGAAACGCCCGAAGTAAAAAGCGATCAATTTGAGAAAGTGCTTGAATGGACCATGCTGGATGACGAGTTCGACCAACGCACAAAGAAAACCTTCGATGGTACAGTTATCATTCTGCCGCGCTGGTGGGGTAATTACGATCCTACATATCGTAATTTCTCTTCAGGTACCCGAGGAGGAACACGTGGCGTCGACTCGTCTATTCCTTCCAGCCAATCCGTTCCGGGCAGCAGTGGAGGCCCATCTCTCAATATGCCTCGCTTGCCGGGTTCCGATTTTGCGGCTTCGCTCTTGGGAGGCATTCAAGCTACTGCGGCTGGCGTTGTGGGCGATATCACTGGATTCCAGGGTTCCATCACCAGCAAAACCAATCCGGTTCCAGTCACGCGCCCTGTCAGTGGCGGCAGCGGCTGGCGAGGCGGAGGCGGTGGAGGACATGCCTGTGCCTGTGCTTGCGCTTGCGCGGGTTGTGCCTGTGCCTGTGCAGGCGGCGGCCGCTAAAGCCAAGACCATATGGGACTATTTAGCAAAACCAAAACGCAGGATCTCTTTACGCCAGGGCTTTACACTTATAGCCTGGTGAATGGTGATTCAAAATCACAAATCCATTTACGTGTTGATGACGACCTCAGTGGGGCTTTGATCATCAATGCTGCCCGCGTCGTGCACTTGAACCCCAGTGCCTCCGCCGTCGCGTATTCTCGCCTGGAAAAGTTCGATGAGATCCGGGCCATAAATTTCCTTGGTCAGCTTTTCAAGGCAGACAAGCAGCAGCTTGAGGCTGATTATGCTGAAGCAAGTGCCAAAATTGATGC
>WOZB01000177.1 GCA_011620445.1 Anaerolineaceae bacterium
TGGGGTCAAAGGCAAAAGACTGCGCTGTGGTTGGGACGATAAATACCTATTTAACATCTTGAGCCAAGCTTAAGAGTGCCTAAAGTATGGATAACCCTGCCAGCCAAGGGATGATTGTGTCTGCAGAAGACACATTTCGAGTTGAATTCATCAAAATCCGACTGGTCCGGGATAGAAGACAGCAAACATAGATACTCGCCTAAAATGATAAACCTTTGATTTGTGATGCACTTAATTAGATGCAATTGCCCTGTAAATTGAGCATAGCAAAGGCAATTGTCTGTTAATAAAACGATATACTAAGTAGATTCTATAGGGTAAAACCTGTGAGAATCAACTTAAACTTAAGCTGATCTTAAACCTGGCTTAAGCTATCGTTTTGTTAAAAAAGATATAGTAAACAAAGTCATTTCCACATAAGGAGCACTATGCCAACAGTGAGCGTTACACACATTTCCAAAAGCTTTGGCAATACTGAAGCTGTCAAGGATGTCAGTTTTGAGGTTAACCCAGGCGAAATTTTCGGCCTCCTGGGCCCAAACGGTTCCGGCAAAACCACAACTATCCGCATTATTCTTGACATTTACCGCCAGGATTCAGGAACCGTCTCCATTTTGGACGGACCAATGAACGAAGCCAAGAAGAACCACGTTGGCTACTTGCCCGAAGAACGCGGGCTTTACCAGGATGTTCAGGTTGAACGCTGCTTGAGTTACCTGGCTACGCTTAAAGGCATGACACAAGATCAAATTGCGGCCAAGTTGCCAGGTTACTTCGAAAGATTTGAACTGACTGCTTACAAAAAGAAAAAAATGAAAGAACTTAGCAAGGGTATGCAACAAAAAGCCCAGCTAATTGCCACCCTTATTCATGACCCAAAGGTCCTCATCATCGATGAGCCCTTTAGCTCGCTCGACCCCGTCAATACGCAGTTGGTCAAGGATATCCTTCGCGAGCAGCGTGAAGCCGGCAAGACCATCATCATGTCCACCCATCAGATGAACCAGGTTGAAACCCTCTGCGACCGCATTGTACTGATCAATAAAGGTCGCGTCTTGCTGTATGACGATCTGCGCGAAATCCGCGACCGTTTTACCACTAATGCCATCCTCATCAACTCGGATGCTCATTTGCCCGAGGACTTGCCAGGTATTGCCTCTGTGGAAGAAAACGGCCTCACACTACGGCTAACCCCCCAGGAAGGGGTCATGCCCCAGGATCTTTTGAATACGCTGGTAAAGCATGGTGTCAACCTGAAAAGCTTTGAAATTGCCACTCCCAGCCTGGATGAAGTCTTCATCCGTGTTGTAAATGAAGGGAATGCGCAACATGAATAAGTTGATGCTCGTGGCGCAATATGAATACAAGCGTCATGTCTTTCGCTCTGGTTTTTGGGTAGCGATTTTTGCCGTACCCCTTGGAATACTCTTGATGGTTGCTCTTTCGATGTTTTTCTCCTTCTCGGCAGCCGATAAACGCCCCATCGGTATTGTGGATGAAGCCAGACTGATAGAAAGTTTGCCAGTCTTTGAAAAAGGTGACTTTTTTTCAGAACCTCAGCCAGAATTCAAGCTCTTCACGGACCAGCAATCCGCACGGACAGCTCTCGATTCTGGCCAGATCCAGGCCTATGCCTTTATTCCCGCTGCTTACCCTTCAACTTATAAGGTCGATTATGTTTTTGACAAACCCATCACCTCTTTAATCCAGTCTGGCCTATCTGCAATACTGAGAGAGAGCCTGATGAAGGGCAAAACCATACCAAATTTGACAGCGCTGGAACGCGAGACTGAATTTACTTTTCAATCCATGGACGGCAAAAAAACGTCTTCACAATATGATTGGGTTAAGTTCCTCATTCCAATCGGAATCGGTATCCTTTTCTTTATCACCGTCATGATGAGCGGTAGTTATCTGATGCAAGCAATTGTTGAAGAAAAAGAAAACCGTACCATGGAGGTGATGATTACTTCAACTTCCTCGACTGAATTGATCGGAGGCAAAATCATCGGTGATATTGGCATAGGGATGACCCAAATGTTCACATGGGTACTCATGCTCGGAGTCGGCGCTTTTTTCTTTCAGGATAAACTTAGCTTCCTGGAACATGTTAACCTTGATTGGAACTATGCAGCCGTCACATTGCTCTTCATGCTCATTGGGTTCGTATTTATTTGTGCCTTGATGGGTATGATTGGCGCAACTGTCACCAGCGCTCAAGAGTCTCAACAGTTAACAGGCTTGGTCGTAATACCCATGATGTTGCCCTATTACTTCGCCACCGTATTCATTGCCAGCCCTAACAGCATTATTCCACGCATCCTGAGTTTCTTTCCACTCAGTGCTCCGTTGGCTATCCCGCTCAGGATGGCCTTTGTCACTGTTCCAACGTGGGAAATCATCCTTTCGTTGGTCATCCTTTTTGCATTTGCCATTGGCACCCTCAGGTTGGCTGGGAAAGCATTCCGCCTCGGTATGCTTGTCTATGAACAAAAATTACCAATCAGGAAGCTCTTCCAAAAAGAGGCAAGCCATGAATAAAACATTGGCAGTCCTTCGCTATGAATTCATCAAGACGGTAACACGTCGTTCGTTCTTGCTTACCCTGGTCTTAATCCCGTTGGTTCCTACTTTGCTCCTCGGCGTCCTAAACCTG
>WOZB01000258.1 GCA_011620445.1 Anaerolineaceae bacterium
CATTTGGACCTGGGGAATAAAGCCAGGCTGACTAATTTACTGCGCGAGCTCGCAAGCGAGGGCCACAACCTCATTTTTACAACCCACGAACCTGATTTTGCCCTGGCACTATCAGAACGTACCCTGATGATGCAAAGAGGCCACATCCTCTTTGACGGGAAGACTTCAACCGTTATCAACTCCGCGGCGCTCACCAATCTTTACGGAAGCCCAGTGGATGTTATCGAGCATGAAGGGCGCGCCCTCATTCGTTGGGATAATTAAACTCCCGTTTTATTTCACTCTATTTTCTCTGTTTTTGCTCGCGAATTTTCCGCCCCGACCCAGGCAGCCGGCTTTCGCGGGCATTTTTCCCACGCATCCAGGAACAAGCAGCAAGGGCTGGCACGGTCCTGGCCATCATCACTTTTCTGGGTCACGCGGCTGACGAACCGGTTTTGGCTTCTTTGGGGCGCAGTTATAACGTGGATGTTAATATTTTAGGGGGCAGCATTCAAACCATCGCCGGTAAACGCATCGGCCAACTTCAGGTGGAACTGGTCGGTGAACAGACCGCTCAGGCCTTGCAGCACCTGCGTCAAATTGGCCTGCGTGCGGAAGTGAGCGCATGAACTGGGAAATTTGGATTCTGCGCTTGCTCAAAGAGTTTGGATTGACGCTCTACATGGTGGGTGTTTCAACAGCCTTAACCATCCTACTGGGTCTGCCCCTGGGGTCTGGCTTAATCTGACCTCTCCAAAAGGCCTATCTCAAAAACCTATTCTTTACAAAGGTCTGAGCGTCATCATTAACATCGGCCGCTCATTTCCTTTCATTATCCTTTTAGTGGCAGGGCTGCCCCTTACGCGTCTCAACGTAGGCATGACTATTGGAGCCTCAGCCGCCATTCCACCGCTCACGCTGGCGGCTACTCCTTTCTTTGCCCGCGTGGTTGAGACTGCCTTGAACGAGGTGGACCGCGGTTTGCTGGAAGCGGTTCAATCCTTGGGCGGCAACCTGAAGCATGCTGTTTTCAAAGTGCTTCTGCCAGAGACCATGCCTCCCTGATTGCCGGGGTAGCACTCACCATTATCAGCCTGAATGGCTATTCGGCTATGGTGGGGGAGATTGGTGGAGGCGGCCTGGGTGACCTGGCCATCCGCTATGGTTATCAACGTAATGAAACCTTGGTGATGCTGATCACAGTCATCCTGCTGGTCCTGGTCGTGCAGGGCATTCAATCCCTGGGCACTAGTCTGCTCAAAAGGCCAGTTGCTCAAAAGGCCAGTCAAAAGGGCATAAGCGTTGAAACCTTGAGTGAAGTATACTTACACGTTTGAAGGTCGTAATTTCCTCAAGGGAGTCAAGTAGAATGGCAAAAAACGCACAAAATAAAGAAAATTCATTGAAACCAGACGCTAAATCCAACGCCATTGTGGATTGGGTTTTGCGCCTGGTCAAGGGCTTCATTGTCGGTTTTGGAGCGATTACCCCGGGTTTATCAGGCGGCGTGCTGGCGGTAATCCTGGGCATTTACGAACCCATTATGCGCTTCCTGGGCAACCTCAAAGACCGCTTCCTCAAGCGCCTGCTGTATTTTATCCCGGTTGGCATTGGCGGTATGGCGGGTATAGTTATTTTCTCCAAAGTTGTGGCAGACTCCCTTGAAAGGAACAAAGCCCCCTTCATTTGGCTTTTTCTCGGTTTCATTGCCGGCACATTGCCTTCTTTAATTAAAAACGCCGGCTCCCGGGGTCGAAAATCCTGGCATTATTTAGTTTTAGTGGGTGTTGCTGGGGCGATGCTTGCCTTCCTGCTTTGGATGCGCACTATCACCAACGTCTCACTGCCACAAACAATCTTCAGCTGGCTGCTTGCTGGTCTGCTGACCGGCTTGGGCCTCATTATTCCCGGCCTCAGCCCATCCAACTTCCTGATGTATATGAACCTCTACGAGCCCATGTCCCGCGGGGTAGGCAACCTCAATTTGGGAATTATCCTGCCGGTGACGGTTGGTGTGCTGGCCTCCATTCTCTTATTTGCCCGTTTCGTCTCCAGACTCTTCGATAAAGCCTACGGGTTGATGTTCAACATCGTCATTGGTACAGTGGTTGGCTCCAGTATTGCGATCGCGATTATTGAAGGCACTGCCACACCCACCCAATACCTGGTGTGCATCCTGGCCTTCGTCATTGGGGCAGCCGCGTCATACGCGCTTTCACGTATCGACGAGAAACATCCGCACGAATCACTATTCTGATCTTTGTCTTTCTGGCCAATCTACGAAAAAACCCCGCGAAGTTGTTTGCGGGGTTTTGTTTTTGCCTTAAGATTTGCTCAATCGGTGCGGCGGAAACTGTTCGATTCGTCGAGCAGATGGTTCACGTATTCCTGGGCAGTCATCAGGAAAGCCTTATCCGCCTGCCAGCTGAAGGCTTCAAATTCAACCAGCCAACCATGCGCGTAGGGATCTTCATTAACCAGTTCCGGTTGTTCGGCTAGTTTTGGATTCACTTTATAGATTACGCCGGAAACGGGGGAGGTGATTTCGAGCGGCCCTTTGGCCGCCTCAAGGGTGGCCACCGTGCCAAATTTGTTGATCAGGCCGCCCACAGCCTTGGTTTGAATTAAACTGACGGGGCCGGTGCGCTCTTGCACAAAATCGGAGAGGCCAAGC
>WOZB01000121.1 GCA_011620445.1 Anaerolineaceae bacterium
AGATTGCTATTGAATCTGCTCTGCGAGAAGCGGCCTTTGATTGCGACATGATTATCCTGAACGCGGGTTCCTCTGCTGGGCAGAAGGACTTTGCCACTGAAGCCTTTAATTCCGTAGGCAATGTGGTTATCCATGGTATTGCCATTAAACCTGGAAAACCCGCCATCCTGGCTTATCAAAAGCGAGAACAAAAAACCATCCCGCTAGTTGGATTGCCGGGCTATCCGGTTTCAGGAATCCTGATCATGGAAGAAATCGTCAAACCTGTTCTGGACTTACTTACTCATCAGGCAGCGCTTGAAAAACACATTGTCCATCCGGTACTTTCACGAAAGCTCATGTCTTCATTAAAGTACAAGGAATACGTTCGAGCTCAGCTGGGTGAAGTGAGCGGTAAACAAATCGCCGTTCCTCTTAATCGGGGAGCAGGCGTGGTGAGTTCTTTCATTAAAGCCGATGGAATTATTGAAGTGCCCCAAAATGTGGAAGGTTACGAGGCCGGGGAGGCTGTCGATTTATGGTTGCTTAAGGACCCCCGGGAAATTGGGCAAGCCTTGGTTGTTACGGGAAGCCACGACCCAATGATCGATGAAATTGCTGATTTGATGAAACTATCCTGGCCAGCATCGCGTGTCAGTTCTTCGCATGTGGGCAGTATGGGCGGCATTATGGCTGTGAAGCGCGGGGAAGCCCACTTGGGGGGTATTCATCTATTGGACGAAGCCAGCGGCACCTATAACATCCCTTTTTTGAAAAAGTATTTTCCAGGTGGAAAAGTGATCCTGATGCGAGGGGTATTGCGCAGCCAGGGGTTGATGGTGAAAGCCGGCAACCCAAAATCGATCCATGGAATCCAGGATTTGCAAGGGCTTAGCTACGTCAACCGCCAAAAAGGCAGCGGTACCCGTATATTGCTCGACTATCTATTAAAAAAGGAAAATGTTGAGTCCGCTACTCTGCAGGGTTATCAACGAGAAGAAATTACCCACACCGCTGTCGCGGCCGCGATTGCCGCTGGTACGGCAGATGCGGGTTTGGGTATCTACTCTGCGGCCAAGATTTATGGGCTTCAATTTGTGCCTCTATGGCAAGAGCGTTATGATTTGTTGGTATTGGAAGATGCCATGCAGCTGGAAGCCATGCAGCAATTCAGGGAAGTTCTGGCAGGACCTGCCCTCAAAGAGCGGCTTGAAAAACTTGGCGGCTATCTGGTAGAGAATCCGGGAGAAATCATTCCATGGAACTAACGCATCTGGACAAAGAAGGTAAAGCCAAAATGGTCGATATCACCCAGAAAGCTTCAACCGAAAGAATAGCCGTCGCCACTGGTATTATCACGATGGCCCCTGAAGCCATGCAGAAAATAAAGGAAAATTCCCTCAATAAA
This sequence comes from Anaerolineaceae bacterium, assembly GCA_011620445.1. Classification (GTDB taxonomy): domain Bacteria; phylum Chloroflexota; class Anaerolineae; order Anaerolineales; family Anaerolineaceae; genus Mesolinea. Next base: position 1,388 of record WOZB01000121.1, read on the forward strand.
GGTGATGCCCTCGCGGTTGCCAGGATCGCCGGTATACTCGCTGCCAAACAGACCGACCAGCTGATCCCACTCTGCCATTCATTACCGCTTAGCTCAGTGAGCGTTGATTTTGAAGTACTAGAAAATAACGCGATTAAGATTACCGCTACTGCGAAAACCTTTTACCAGACCGGTGTTGAAATGGAAGCACTAACCGCGGTAAGCTTGGCTGCTTTAACCATTTACGACATGGTAAAGGCAGTAGATAAGCGCATGAGCATCGGAGAAATTCACTTGGTGCACAAAAAGGGTGGAAAATCTGGTACCTTTGATTGGGATAAATCTGAATGATAGACCAGTACAATCGCAAAATCAGCTACTTACGCCTCTCTGTGACGGAAAGATGTCAACTGCGCTGCGCCTACTGCCGGGCAGGAGAAGACATTTGCCCCAGAGAGAATGAACTACCGGCAGAAAAAATGGTTGAAATCGTAAAGGCTTGTTCAGAGCTGGGCATAGACCGTGTGCGTCTGACCGGCGGTGAACCGCTCTTGCGGCGCGATCTGAATCAAATCATCAAGGGTATCCGCGCCATCCCGGCAATCAAAGATATCTCATTGACGACCAATGCCCAGGATCTAACGGCCCAAGCCCCAGGATTAAAAGCCGCCGGACTGGACAGAGTAAATGTAAGCCTGGATTCCCTTGACAAAGAAAAGTTCAAACTGCTAACCGGCGGAGATGTTGAAAAAGTTCTAACTGGCATCAGAGCCGCGATTGATTGCGGGCTTTTACCTGTCAAGCTGAACGCAGTACTGGTTAAGGGCGTGAATGACAAAGAAATTGAGGATTTCATTGCTCTGGCCAGGGACCTGCCCATCGATATCCGCTTTATTGAGTACATGGAAATTGGGGTCAACCCAATGGCGGCCGCCAAACGTGTGAGCAGCGACTTGATATTGAAAGAATTCCCCCAATTGGTCAAAATTCCGCCGCGCTATTTTGGACAGCCTTCCAGTGATTATCAAATCCCTGGATACAAGGGTAGGATCGGGCTCATTAGTCCAATATCCCATCGATTTTGCGGGGACTGCAACCGCATCCGCATTATGAGCGATGGCACATTGCGCCCTTGCCTGGGAAGAAATGACGAAGTGAACCTGCTGCCATCGATGCAGAACGGCTACGAAGCCCTAAAAGAGACTATTCGTGAGGCGATTTTTCGTAAACCTTGCGGCCATGAATTTGGAAAAATGAGGCTCGAACGCGGGATGAGCCACAT
>WOZB01000043.1 GCA_011620445.1 Anaerolineaceae bacterium
GTCATATTGATGGCATGGCTTATTATTGGGTCTCGGATGGCGCCCAATTCATACCGTCCGCCCCAGTTAGCGCAGACCTGGTTTTGAAATGTTCAGAAGCCACTTTACGCCGGGTGCTTGAAGGCAAGCTTCCGTTTTTCATCGGCATTTGGGGCAGCGGGGAGATTGCTTTTGAGGGCAAGTACGCCGATGCCTACCGGTTGGGTTATGTTTTCCTGAGCGACAAACGCGCCCGCAGAGTCATTTTTGTCAGCCACTGCTGGTTGAACATCAACACAAGATTCCCTGAAGGCAGCGCCTTTGAAGGCGCTAATGTGCCGCTGGTCAAAACCCTGCTGGATAGCGGCCTGGGCATCATCCAGATGCCTTGCCCGGAATATGAATGCCTCGGCCTGGAAAAATGGCAGTATGGTGAGCTCAATGGCGATGATCTGCGGGCTTGCTTCCGCAAGCATGCCCAGGTGGTTGTGAATCAGATCAAGGATTACCGCGCGCTGGGCTTTGAGATTGTGGGTGTGCTCGGCATGGACCCCAGCCCTTCTTGCGGAGTTGGAACTGCCAAAGGCAAAGGCACCATGCTTGGGACCAGCCGCGACACCTCCGAAAAACCAGAATCGGGCATATTCATTGAGGAAATGCTGCAATTGCTTGCATCTGAAGGCATCCAGGATATCAACTTTTTCGCCATCCGGCGCACACTGGAGGGAGAAACTGACCTGGATTCAAAAATTGAGACAGTTAAATCATATATTCATGTTTAAGTAAAAAATCGAATTAAGGAGAAGCATTGTGACCAAAATTATCGACCTGAGTTTACCGCATCAAAATTTTGCCAGTGAATCGTACCCACCATCCATCACCCATACCACCCATGAAGAAGGTGCCCGTCGGTTGGCTGCTCTTGCCAAAATCGACCCTTCTGATTTTGAAAATGGCATGGCCTTAGCCTCTGATCAGGTTAATGCCAGTACACATTCTGGCACCCATGTAGATGCCCCCTATCACTACGGCCCCACGGTGGATGGCAAACCCGCCAAAACCATCGACCAGGTTCCCCTGGAGTGGTGTTATGGCAACGGTGTCGTCCTCGACTTCCGCCACCTTGAACAAGGCTCTGAGATTTCAGTTGAGGACGTGACCACTGCCCTGCAGAAAATCAATCACACTCTCAAAGAAGGCGATATCGTGCTGGTGCAAACTGGCGCAGATAAATTCTGGGGAACTAATGCCTACCTGCCTGCTCAAAGCGGTTTGGGCATGGATGCCACCGAGTACATCCTCAAGCAAGGCGTCAAATGCATCGGCATTGACGGTTGGGGCCTCGACCGACCGGTCGCTAAAATGGTTGAGTCTTATCATAAGACCGGCAACCAAAAAGATTTGTGGCCCTCTCACTTCTACGGCCGCAGGGTTGAATACCTGCAGGTAGAAAAAATGGCCAATTTGGACAAACTGCCCCCCACAGGCTTCAAGGTTGCTGTCTTCCCCGTTAAAATCGAACGCGGTTCTGCTGGTTGGACCCGTGCCGTCGCCATTTTTGAAGATTAAAGGAAAAGGAAAATCGTGGAAGAAAAATTGTTTCATAACGAAAATTATTGGGTAAGTCCTTATAACTACATGGACGAGGTGCGCTCGCAGTTCAACCTGCCAAAGAGAGTGCTTTTTCATGACGTGACCCTGCGCGATGGCGAGCAGAGCCCTGGTGTGGCCTTCCGCGCCGAAGACAAGGTACGCATTGCCAAGCTGCTGGACGAATTGGGTGTTGATCGCATCGAAATTTCACTGCCCGCGGTCTCCGATGAGGATAAACGCGCCACCAAGGAAGTGGTTGCCCTCGGCCTGAAGGCCAAAACCTTCGTGCTCTGCCGCGGTATGGCCAGTGACGTTGAAAACGCCCTCGAATGCGGCGTTGACGGCATCATTTTGGAACTACCTGTCGGTATTCCCCGCCTGAAATACCAATTCCCCACCTGGACCGAAGATGATGTGGTTGAAAAAGCTTCTTACTGGGCCACGTTTGCTAAAAGCAAAGGCCTTGAAGTTGTGCTCTTCCCGATGGACTGCACCCGCGCCCGGCCTGAATTCTTCACCCGCGTGCTGACTGAAGTAGGCGCCCTGCCCGCCATTGACGGCGTTAGCCTGGTTGACACATCAGGTTCTCTGCACCCACAGGCTGCCACCTACCTTGTGAAACAAATGAAAGAAATCACCAAGAAACGCATCGAAGTGCATACGCATACCGATTTCGGTATGGGTGTGGCAACCTCCATGGCCGCACTCACTGCAGGTGCTGAAGTTGTGCATGTTTCTGTCGGTGGTCTGGGCGAACGCAGCGGCAATACCCCTCTCGACGAAGCCGCTATCTCAGCCAAAGCTCTCTACGGTCTGGATAGCAACATCCAGTTCAATAAACTCTACGAACTCTCCAACGAAGTGCTCGGGATCAGCAAATTCCAAATTGCACCTTCCAAACCCGTTATCGGCGAACGCGCTTTCACGCGCGAATCCGGCATGGGCGTCGATCTTGTCAAAACACAGCCTCTGGCGCTCTTCGGTGTTACGCCTTCTTTTGTCGGGCAGGAACCCAAGTATGTTCTTGGCAAGAAATCCGGTCTGGCTTCGGTTGTGATGAAGCTTGATGACCTGGGAATGCCCCAGATAGACGACGAAAAGAAAGCTCTCGTTTTGAATAAAATCAAAACCCTTTCGCTTGAGAAGCGGGGGCTGGTTTCGGATGAAGAATTCGTTGCCATCGTCAAGGAAGTCAACTAACAATGTAAACGAAATCTGCAGCATAGCCCAAACAGCTGTGCTGCAGGAACATCAAGTATAAGTGACCAGAAAAACAATGGCAGAAATCGGAAAATCGGTAAAACGGGTAGGTATCGAAGAACGTGTCAGCGGCAAGCTTAAGTTTGCTGCCGACATGAAATTCGGCAGCACATTGCACGTGAAGCTGGTACGCCTGGATGTGGGCCATGCCCGCATACTTTCCGTTAACACCGAGCAAGCCTCTCAGTTGGAAGGCGTGCACTACATTCTGACCGACAAGGATTTTCCGATTCCCATGCCGCGCTATGGCCCGTTCCTGAACGATCAGCCTATCATCGCCACCGGTGAAACCAAATTCTTTGGCGACCCGGTTGCCGCGGTCGTAGCCGAAACTGAAGACCTGGCCGCAAAAGCTGCCAGCCTGGTGAAAGTGGCTTATGAGGAGCTTCCTGGCGTCTACACCCTGCAGCAAGCCCTTGCCCCCGACGCGCCCTTGGTGCAAGACCCTTCCATCCGCACCCACCCGACCCTTTCTAAAACCAACATTTTGGATGAGTGGATTTTTGGCTGGGGCGACCCTGACAAGGCGACTGCTGATCTTGAAGTGGAAGATCGTTTCACATTCCCGATGACCACGCACTTCGCGATTGAACCGCACGTTTTCATCGCCGAACCCGATCACGACGGTGTGACCATCACCAGCACGGTTCAGCATCCCTTCTTGTTGCGGCGTGTGGTGGCACACGCATTGAGCATGCCGGTTTCCCAGGTGCGGGTGATCGTTCCGGAACTCGGCGGCGGCTTTGGGGGTAAAGGCTACCCCAAGTTTGAACCTCTGATGGCTTTCCTCGCTATGAAATTGCAGCGCACTGTAAGGCTGCGCTTATCACTTGAAGAGACCTTCCTGCTCGGCCGTAGAAATTCAAGCTCGGTTCGGGTTAAAGCTGGCTTCCAGCGCGATGGAAAGCTGACCTATATGAAGGTTTATGCTGATTATTTAATCGGCGCCTATGCAAATGCCTCTCCGCGCGTGGCAGCCAAGGCAGCAGTTGCTGGCTGTGGCATCTTCAACCCGCCAAACGTCCATATTCATGCCCGCGCTATCCTTTCACACACGGTTCCCGGAACTGCCTTCCGCGGTTTTGGCTCCCCACAGATCATGTGGGCGCTGGATTCAATAATGGACATGGCTGCCAGAAAGTTGGATATCGACCGCCTGGAAATTCGTTTGAAGAACACACCCAAAAAAGGTGAGGTCTTTATTTATGGCGAAAAACCGTGCGACGGTGAATGGGAGGAGGGCTTAACTAAAGCCGCCAAAGCCATTCACTGGGGCGAACCTCTCAAACCAAACCACGGCCGCGGTTTGGGCATCGGCATCAAAACCCCTGCCCCCGCAACCGTATCTCAATCAATCATCCGCATGCACCACGACGGCAGCATTACTCTGCTCGTCGGGACCACTGAAATGGGTCAGGGTGCAAGAACGGTGATGGCCCAGCTGGCCTCTGATGGTCTGCAAATCCCAATGTCACGGATCAAGGTTATCAATGGAGATACCGGCATAGTACCCTTCGACTCGGTAACCGCCTCCAGCCGCTCTACCGTCTTCATGGGAAATGCTATCCAGCTTGCCTGCAAGGACCTGAAAGAAAAACTGCGTGAGATTACCGTGGAATGCTTCGGGGTCCGGCCGGAAGATATTCGTTTTGAAAACGGCAAAGTCTGCATTCCTGGCCGGGAACTGGAATATACCGACCTGCTCAAAGCCAATTTTGGCTTTGTTTCAGGTGAGGTAATTGGCATCGGCACATACAAAGAAGCCCTCGACCCCAAACATCCCCTGGGCGGTGGTGTCTCGTTCTACGAAGTGATCTTTGCCGGCGCGGAAGTTGAGGTTGACAAAGAAACTGGCAGTGTACATGTGCACAAGCTGGTCACCGTGGGGGATATTGGCAAGGCCATTAACCCCACCCTGGTGGAAAGCCAGGATGAAGGCGGTGCCATACAGGGTTTGGGCCATTCGCTCATGGAGCACCTGATCATGGACGACCGGGGGCGTATCCTCAACCTTGGCGCATTGGACTACCGCATCCCAACTACTCAGGATACACCCGATATTTTGCAATCCATGCTAGTTGAAAACATGGATGGTTCGGGACCCTCAGGTGCGAAGGGTACGGGGGAAAGCGGCATCATCCCCATTGGTTCGGCCATCGGCCTGGCAGTTGCCGAAGCGACCGGGGTTTTCTTTCACGATCTTCCCTTAACCCCTGAACGGGTATGGGAGGGATTGCATAACCAAAAATTAAATGAACCCAAAATACAGAATAAAGAAGGGAGTTGATTGACCTATACACAAATCACAAATGACCTGTCCACAGAAAATAGTTAACAACCAAAATTTCTCGAGGAGAAAAATGAAAAAATTTAGTTTATTGTTGATTGCTTTGATGGTTTTCACACTCGCGCTTGCTGCTTGTGCCCCCGCAACCCCGGCAACCCAGGCTCCTGCTGCTGTAGAACCCACCAAAGCCCCAGAGGTACCTGCCGCTGCTGAACCCAAAGGCGACATCCTGATCGGCAACCTTCAGGACGAGTCTGGCGGTATGAAAGCCCTCAGTAGCGCCGTCACCTATGCTGCCACACTAAAAATTGAAGAAATCAATGCAGCGGGCGGGATCAATGGCCGTATGCTCAAGCTGATCACCTACGATACCCGCAGTGATGTCAACGAAGCCATCAATGCCTACACCCGTATGGTTCAGCAGGATAAAGTCTCCATCGTTCTTGGGCCACCCATTGCCAATATCGGTATTGCCATTGCCCCTGTCTCTCAAGAACTGAAGGTTCCAGTTGTCGGTTTGTTCATGGATGACAAGTGCACCATACAGGAAAGTGGCGCTCCCTGGGATTATATGTTCCTGGCCCAGAACGCTGCAACCGCCCAGGGTACCATCATAGCTACCTATGCTGTTAAAGAGTTAGGCGTCAAGAAAGTGGCCGTTTTGTACAACTCACAAAACTCCTATTCTGTTGGCCTGGCGAACCCCTTCATTAAGGTTATTGAGGAGAACGGCGGCGAAATTATTGCCAAAGAAACCTACACCTCCACAGACAAGGACTTCCGCGCCCAGTTGACCAAGATCAAAGCTGCTCAACCAGATGCTTTGTACTTCCCCTCCTACCCCGTTGAGATCCCCTTGATCTACACCCAGGCTTACGAACTTGGGCTCAATATTCCCTTGTTAGGCAGCAACTCTGTTCCCCCCACCGGATTGGCCCCTTCGACCGATCCTGCCGCCACCACCAACACCTTCTACCCATACGGCATCAACCCTTCAGAGCCAGCTCTGGTGGATTGGGCTGCTACTTACAAGGCTAAGTTTAACACCGATGCCATTGCCCAGTCCTTCTCTGGTGCTGATGCATTCGGTATCATCGTTAAGGCTATCGAAGCCTGCGGCGATGATGTCTCTTCCGAATGCCTGACGGCTGAATTGAATAAGGGCACCGAGTATGAGGGTTTCCAGGGTACAGTGAAGCTCTCTGCAACGACTCATCAACCGGAAGCCTTGCCTATGGCCATCATGACCATTAAAGATGGCAAAGCCGAATTTGTGACTTACTATTCACCTGCAGGTCCAGTTGTAAAGTAATTCTGTACCAGGTTGAAAACTAGTTGGGGCTCATCTTTGTAGTGAGCCCCAACAATAATGAGGTGGCTAATGCAAGTTATGGTTCTCTTACAACAAGTCATTAACGGCTTATCCCTGGGGGCGGTCTACGCCTTGATTGCTGTTGGATACGCCCTGGTTTTCAATGTGCTCAAGTTTTCCAACTTCGCGCATGGCGGCGTGCTTGGCATCAGTGCTTATGCCGGGTACATTGTTGCCAATCAATTGCATTGGCCGCTTATCCCGGTTATTTTAGTGGGTATTCTGACGGGCGCGGTTGTAGCAGTCCTTGTTGAACTCATCGCCTTCCGTTGGATCCGCCTTCAAAAAGGTCAGCTGGTGTATTTCTTTGTCACCTCAGTTACCATGCTGATGGCTTTGGAACAAGTCTTGATTATTCGTTTCGGTGCCTCTTTTGAGTCTTTCCCTTACACCCTGCTGAAGGTAAAAGTTATTCACCTGGGTGAACTTACGGTCTCGATTACCTATTTGCTATCATTAGTTCTGACTATTATTGCATTCAGTGTCTTGCTCTATATTTTGAAAAAGACCAAAATAGGGATTGCCATACGGGCTGCCTCCAATGATCTGGTGGCCACAAGTTTGATGGGCATTAATGTGGACCAGATAATCGTTGCCACATTCATTGTTTCCGGCCTTTTAGGTGGTTTGTCAGGTGTCTTATACGGCATTTCTGCTTCCCTTTCTCCCCAGATCGGGCAAATTGTCATCAAAGGCTTTATTGCTTCCGTGTTGGGCGGTTTGGGCAGTCTCAAGGGTGTGGCCATAGCAGCGGTTGCTCTGGGAGTCTTTGAAGTCTTCCTGGTAGCCACGATTGGTTCAGGCTTAACCCCTGTTGTCATCTTTTTGTTGATGGTGATTTTCCTGCTGGTAAGGCCCCAGGGCTTTGCCGGGGTCAGCTTCACGGATAAAGCTTGATGCTGAGGAGGATGATTTTATGAGTTTTATACTAACAATTTCTTTATCAATCGCGGCTTACTCCATTGCCGTATTGGGCACCTTCATGCTGACCGGTATGAACGGATTGTTTTCGCTTGGCCAGGCTGCCTTTATGGGGCTGGGAGCTTATGTCTCGGCCATCATGGTAGTGAACTACAATCTGCCTTTCGCGCTTGCCGTCCTGATAGCCATTCTAGTTGCCATGGGTTTGGCGGTTCTGGTCGGCTTTGCCACCTTGCGCATCCGGCAGGACTTCTTTGCACTGGCCACTTTCGGGTTTGGACAGGCCGTCACCGGATTGATGACCGAAATGGTCAACGTGACTGGCGGTGCCATGGGCTTCTCGAACATCCCCAGGCTCACCACCCCAACCCTCGCATTTACCTCCCTGGCAGTTGCCATCTTCTTCGTCTGGGGTTTTAGAAAATCCCACTTCGGCAAAGACAGCCTGGCTATCCGCAGCAACGAGTTGGCAGCTAAAGTGGAAGGTATTGACGTTTTCAAACATAAGCTGACTGTCTTCGTCCTTTCTGCCGCTTTCGCGGCCTATGCTGGGGTTCTGATGGCTTTCCATACCCGTTATGTGGAACCTGCCATGTATGGTTGGATTGCTTCGGTCACCTGGATTATCATCGTCTTTTTTGGCGGCCGGGATAGTCTGACGGGTACCGTATTGGGCTCTATCATACTGCTGGCAGCCCCAGAAGCTTTGCGATTTACGACAGCCTGGCGCACCCTGATCTATTGTGTGTTGATCCTGGTAATCATCAATTTGCGACCGCGCGGCTTATTTGGCACCTGGGAACTATCGCTTAGACCAATCCTCAACCTGTTCAAACCCAAAAAACATCAAGAGGTGCAGTAATGGACAAGGCTGTAATTGTTGACATGAATCATCTCACGAAAATGTTTGGCGGCCTGTGTGCTGTCAATGATTTTTCGGGGCACGTTAAGGAAAACCAGATTATCGGCATTATCGGCCCAAATGGCGCTGGTAAAACCACCATCCTGAATATGGTTTCAGGCATTTGCCCGCCAACTTCTGGTGAAATCATCTTCAAAGGCAAAAACCTTTGCGGGATGGAACCTCACAAAGTCAACCAGATGGGTATTGCCCGCACCTTCCAGAATATCCGTCTTTTTGAAGATATGACCGTTTTGGATACAGTGATGACCGCTTATTCCTGGCGTGCGCCTTACAATCCCATCGAAACGCTCTTTTCTTCACCACGGGTTGCCAGGTTCGATAGAGAAATTAAAGAAAAAAGCATGCACTGGATTAACCGGGTAGGCTTGACCGAGCAAGCGCACGCCGTAGCCAAGTCACTGCCTTATGGCATGCAGCGCCGGGTGGAAATTGCCCGTGCCCTGGCAAGTGAGCCCTTGGTCTTGTTGCTGGATGAACCCGGAGCAGGTTTGAACCAGACTGAAGTGCAGGGTCTAGTAGATCTGATCCAGGATTTATTTTCCGATCTGCACCTTTCCATCATGCTGATTGACCACCGCATGGAAGTAATCATGCAGCTGTGCGAATGGATTTATGTCCAGGATTTTGGCAAGAAAATCGGGCAGGGGACTCCTGAGCAAGTTCAAAAAGATCCGCTTGTCATCAAGGCCTATCTTGGGGAGGATATTTCCAATGCTTGAAGTCAAAAATCTCCATTCAGGTTATAACAAGATCGAAGTATTGCATGGCATTAACATTACCGTTCCTGACGGTAAGATTATTGTGGTCATCGGGCGCAATGGTGCGGGTAAATCCACCCTTCTCAACACAATTTCAGGCCTGGTGAAAATCAAATCGGGCAGTATTCTGCTCGATGGTAAGAAGCTGCCATCCAGCCCACACAAAATTGTCTCTTCCGGGATTATCCAGGTGCCCGAAGGGCGCCGAATTTTCCCTTCTCTGACCATCGATGAGAATCTTATCATGGGCGGTTATCTCGTTTCACCATCAGACTTGAAGACTCGCAAAGAACTGGTCTATGACACCTTCCCGATCCTGCGGGAACGCGCCAACCAGCAGGCAGGCACCATGTCTGGCGGCGAACAGCAAATGCTCGCCATGGGCAGAGGCATGATGGCCGGGCCTAAAATCCTGTTGCTTGATGAACCTTCCCTGGGGCTCGCGCCCTTGATCTTCAACCAGGTTTTTGAGTTGGTGAAAAAACTCAACCACGAAGAAAACATGACCATCATCCTGGTTGAACAGAATGCTTCCATTGCACTTCGGATGGCCGATTACGCCTACGTGCTTGAGAATGGCGAAGTTGTCATTGAAGGCCCTGGTAAAGCCCTTGTGGAAGACCCGCGCGTCAAGGCTGCCTACCTGGGTGCGGCCAATAAGAAGGTTTAGGACAAGCGTTATTGTGAAATCATGGAAGGAAATTTGCACACTTAGCCTGGTTCATTTCATGGCCTATCCTGGAATGCAGTCTGGCGAAGGTGATTTTGTTTCCACAATCCATCAACTGGCAGACCTGGATTTCTTCGGCGCGCTGGAAATGGGCACGATTAATAGCCCCAAAGAAAGGGCTGACGTCCTAAAAGCAGCCCGCGAGCGCAATCTGAAGCTTGCGGTGGGCGCCCAGCCTCTGATTCTTGGGCAAAACCTCAATCTGAACGCGCTTGATCCGCAAACCCGCCTGGATGCCATCAGTAAAATTCAAACTGGCATCGACCAGGCTGCTGAAATCGGAGCGGGATCCTTCGTAATCCTATCAGGCAAAGATCCGGGAGATGCACTCCGTAACCAGGCATATGGGTATCTGGAAGAGTCCATTCTGGTGCTGGCAGAGCATGCCCGCCAATATGCTATGCGCATTGTGCTGGAGGTCTTTGACCGCGCGGTCGATAAAAAAGCTCTGGTTGGCCCTTCTGCCGAAGCTGCTCCGCTGGCAAGAAAGCTCAGATTCAGCTATCCTGATTTTGGTCTGCTCTATGATATGGGGCATATGCCCCTTTTGAATGAAACGCCCGCACAGGCACTTGTTCTGTTGCAGGGCCTTTTAGCCGAGGTACACCTGGGCAATTGTGTGCTTACCCCCGGCACTGCAGCCTACGGCGATAAACACCCGCGCTTTGGCTTTGATGGTGGTGTGAACAGCACGCCTGAATTGGTGACCTTTCTCAATGCACTGCTGGATACTGATTACATCAAGGAAAACAAAGTTTCAGAAGACCTCCCATGGGTAGGTTTCGAAATGCGCCCGCAAGGCACCGAGACGACGGCCTTAATCTTGGAAAACATCATGGACACATGGAAAAACGCCTGGGAACAAGTAGACTCCCAGCCTCAAAAAAACTAACAAAGGATTGTCATGCCCGATTCCCTCAACCCGCAAGCAGAATTATTCGTACTAAGCAAAAACTTTCCGCACTGGGAAAAAACCAAAGACCTGGTGGATCAATTAATTGACATCATCGTCAATTATCGCCAAAGCGGTCATCCGGGTGGTTCGCGCTCAAAAGTACATTCTTTTCTGACCACCCTGCTGAGCGGGGTGATGCGCTGGGATATTCGCCATCCTGAGAAACGCTTTGGCGACCGCTTTGTGCTTATCGGTGGGCACACCGTACCCCTGGTGTACTGTACGCTGGCCGTTCTGAATGAGGCTATGCGCTTGAAATACCAGCAGACCGGTGATTCTCGCTATGCGAACCCAAACCCAAGGGAACAGATCCTCTATTGGGAAGACCTTGTTAATTTCCGCGAGCGCGGTGGGCTTTCGGGCCATGCTGAAATGGAAGGAAAAACCCTCTTCCTCAAGTTCAACACCGGTCCCTCCGGGCACGGCGCCCCGGCTGCGGCTGGCGAAGCACTAGCCCTCAAACGTGCTGGGGCTGGCGAAGTGAAGGTCTTTGCTTTCGACGGCGAAGGCGGCTTTACCCCAGGCGGCTCGCAGGAAACGCTCAACTCAGCCTACGGGCTTGAACTGGATAACCTGTACTTCGTCCTGGATTGGAACGACTTCGGCATTGACAGCCATCCGGTTAGCTCTGCAGTTTACGGAAACCCCGAACTGTGGTTTGAGAGCCACGGCTGGCAGGCCTTTGGCAGTGAGAATGGCAGTGATTGGCAGTCTGTTGCCTCCACCCTCCTGGAAGCAACCCACGCCCCAAACCCGAACCGCTGCCCCAAAGGCATCTGGTTCAAAACCCGCAAAGGCCGCGGCTACCTCAAATACGATTATGCCTCCCACGGTGCTCCTCATACTATGAACAGCGCGCTTTTCTGGCAGACCAAGCAAGAATTTGTGGACAAATACGCTGCAAATTTTGTAAACTTCGGCGGAGCAGCCCCTGCCGACCCTGCTGCCATAAAACAAGAATTTTCTGCCAACCTGAAAGCTGTTATGGATGTTTTACGGTCTGACCAAGCCTTGGTGGATTACCTGGCGGATACGCTGGTGCAGCTGGGCGATAGCGTGCCGGATCAGATTGCTTCTGTAGCCATTGGTACCCGTGGCAACCCCTTTAAAGATCCGCGTCTGTACGATTATCGCAACTACCCGGCTGAACTCTACGTCAAACCCGGGGAAAGCGCCGCCAACCGGTCTGCCCTGGCAAAATGGGGTGCCTGGGTAAATGCTTTCGGCGCGAAGGAATACGACCGCCCGCTCTACCTGGTTGCCTCAGCGGACCTGGCGGAATCGACCAATCTAAGCGGTTTTGGCGCTAAATGGGGCGACTTCCCTGGCTACGGCTGGTATAAGCGCTTCGGCACCGATGAGGGCGTTATCCTACCACAGGAGATCACTGAATTTGCCAATTCCGGCATCATGAGCGGCCTGGCAACGGTTAATCTTTCCCAAAATCCAAGGGAGGAATTTGACGGCTTTTGGGGTGCGTGCTCCACTTATGGTTCTTTCTCTTACCTCAAGTACGGCATGTTCCGCCTACTCAGCCAGCTGAACCAGGACTGTCAACTTAAGATTGGCAAAGTCATCTGGATTGCAGGCCACTCCGGCCCTGAAACGGCAGATGACAGCCGCACGCACTTTGTTATATTCTCGCCCGGCGTCACCCAGCTCTTCCCCAAGGGCAAGGTTATTAATTTGTACCCCTGGGAGCATAACGAAGTGCCGGTGCTGCTGTTGCTCGTGATCGTGGTGCTGGTGGTGGTCAAG
>WOZB01000064.1 GCA_011620445.1 Anaerolineaceae bacterium
ATATAGAAGTTCACCGGTTGGGTGCCCCCCTCACCCAATCGGTGAACATTTTAATGTCCTAATCCTGCCAGGTAAGCTCCCACTCCCCCACGTGTACCGTATTCCCCTCCACAATTCCCGCCTGCCTTAAAGCTTTCTCAATTCCCAAACCAGTCATGATTTTCTGGAAGCGGCGCACCGAGCCGGGCTGTTCCCAAATGGTCATATTGGCAGCACGTTCAACAAACTTCCCACTCACATACCATTCGTCATCGCCTTCTTCATGCTCAATTTCGAAAGCCTTCGGATCTTCAATGGCCTTATATAGAGGCAGTACTTCTTCCTTTTCAGGGAGTGGTGTTTCCTTTAGAGTTTTCCAGACCGCCCAGACCAATTCCTGCAAGCCGGCATGCGAAACCGCGGACACCGGTAAGAGCTTAATTTTCTTGCGGGCAAATTTTTTCTTGAGATCAGGGAATTTCTCTTCCACTTCCTGAAGATCAATTTTGTTAAATATGACAACCTGAGGTAAATTCGCCAGGCGTTCATCGAAAAGGTCCAGCTCAGAATTGATGGTCTCATAGTCTTCCAAAGGATTTTCTGACCAACCATCCAGAACATGGATGAGCACACGCGTGCGCTGCAAGTGCTTTAGGAATTCAAAACCCAGGCCCAAACCTTCGGAAGCCCCTTCGATAAGGCCGGGAATATCAGCCAGTACAAAGGCATTATCATCATCCACGCGCACAACCCCAAGGGCTGGTTCAAGCGTGGTAAAAGGGTAGGCAGCAATTTTGGGTCTGGCGTTGCTGAGTGCCGCCAGCAGCGAGGATTTACCGGCATTTGGCAAACCGACCAGGCCCACATCAGCGATTAATTTGAGCTCAAGGCGCAGATTGAACTCTTCGCCGGGTTCACCTTTTTCTCCTGTATAAGGCATCTGATTACGCGAAGTCGCGAAATGCTGATTGCCCCTCCCTCCGCGGCCGCCCCTGGCCACTCGCAATTGCTGGCCTGGTTCCGTTAAATCTCCCAGCAGAGCCGTATCGTCTTCGTTGTAAATCAAGGTACCCGGGGGAACTTCGATCATTAGATCATCCGCCGATTTGCCAGACATGTTATTTGCCCCGCCCGGCTTGCCATCTTTGGCGATGAATTTTTCGTGATAGTGGAATTTGTTCAAGGTATTAATAGTAGGCACGACGGTAAAAATAACACTGCCGCCCCTGCCACCGTCACCACCATCCGGACCGCCATGTGGGCGATACTTTTCGCGGTGCATATGCACCATACCATCCCCACCCTTGCCTGACCGGATGTAAATGACGACTGAATCAATAAACATAATTACCTCACTGAATTAAAAAGTTTATCATGAAACCACCTACGTTTTTTGCCTGAGCTCTTTGACAGCCTGAGCTCTTTGACAGCCTGAGCTCTTCGAGCACCGGCTGGCTGTTGGACCTTGGAATGTGGACGCTTGGGAAATTCCCTCGAAATAAGTGAACTGCTCTTCAGGAAAGCCACAGGGCAGCCAGAGCTGCCCTGTGTATGGAAAACTAAGAGAAAAGCCGTTTTAATGCTTCCTGCCAAATTTCTTGCCAAGAATATCGTAGAGCGTGGGTGTACCGATTTCCTGCAGTTCATAGCGCACACGCTGGAAAGGTTTCTTGATAGTCAACACACGGGTAAGGTCAATCGGGGTACCAATGATGACCATATCCACATCCGCGTTTTCGATGGTCTGTTCCAGGTCCTTGATTTGCTGGTCGCCATAGCCCATAGCGGGTAGGATGGTACCGGTGTTCGGGTACTTCTTATAGGTGTCAGCAATGGTGCCGACAGCGAAGGGGCGGGGGTCCACAATTTCTGCAGCCCCAAAGCGGCGGGCAGCCACATACCCGGCACCATAGGTCATGCCGCCGTGAGTAAGGGTGGGGCCATCTTCTATAACCAAAACGCGTTTACCGCGGATGGCATCCGGGTCATCAACGAAGAGCGGGCTGGCGGCTTCGATGATAACTGCATTGGGGTTGAGACGGTTCAAGTTTTCACGGACGGAAATAACCGCATCCGGATTGGCAGTATCAACTTTATTGATGACGAACACATCCGCCATGCGCACATTAGTCTCACCAGGATGGTAGGTAACTTCATGGCCTGGACGGTGAGGATCAGCCACGACAATGAGCAGATCAGTTTTGTAGAAGGGGAAGTCGTTATTACCGCCATCCCAGAGGACGATATCCACTTCTTTTTCAGCTTCGCGGAGGATGGCTTCGTAATCCACGCCAGCGTAGACGATAACACCATTATCGAGATGAGGTTCGTATTCTTCGCGCTCCTCGATGGTGGTCTCGTGCAAGTCAAGATCGGCATAGGAGGCAAAACGCTGTACGCGCTGCTTCACCAGGTCGCCATAGGGCATGGGATGGCGAATGGCAGCCACTTTATAGCCCAATTCAATCAAAATCTTGGAGACTGCGCGCGTGGTCTGGCTTTTGCCGGAACCGGTACGAACCGCGCAGATGCCCACCACGGGTTTGGTGGATTTGACCTGGGTGGCATTGGCACCCATCAGTTTGAAATCTGCACCCAAAGCATTGACTTCAGAGGCCTTGTGCATCACATATTCGTGGGGCACG
>WOZB01000068.1 GCA_011620445.1 Anaerolineaceae bacterium
AATCGAGGTAAAGATGAAATTGAAACAATTAAGAGTCCCATTTGCTGCAGGTGTCATCATTCTCCTTCTCCTAAACGCGTGCGGCACAACCGCAACGAGCACCAGTGCCGCAACCAGCTACGGTCAGGTATCCAAAGTGACGATTCCCAATGCCTTTGAAGGCTCAGGGGTTATCACAGCCAGGGGCTTCAGCGGTCTGGACAACGAACGGTACCATCGGTAAGGTGGCTAATAAAATCGGGTGATTGATCGGGATCCGGGAGTGGCACCAGAAGATATTGATCGCATCTTTGATCGATTTTGGCGCAAGGACAAATCGCGCAGTTGGTCAGGCGGAGGTTCAGGTTTGGGTTTGGCAATCTGCAAGGAGTTGGTGGAATTGCAGGGCGGCAAAATAAAAGCCCGAAACCGTGTAATGGGCGGCCTGGATGTCAGTTTCACTCTCCCTAAACTGCCACCAAATAAGATCTGATTTTAATCCTCGATTTATTTACCAAAGAGCAAATTTAGGCCTCAAACTGCAGGCGACTTCCGGTTTAGTTATGACCTTTTTTGGATAAAATGTAGAAAATCAAGGCATCATTTAGGATATACTCAGCGGAAAATGGTTAATAACAATTAAGGATTGTGTATGTCTACAAAAAGTCGTGAGCGAAGTGGCCAGCTGTTTACCAAAATCCTATACACGGAGTTGATTCCAGCCCTGGGTTGCACTGAACCCATCGCCGTTGCCCTGGCCGCTTCAAAGGCCGGTGAAGTGCTGGGCAGGCTGCCAGAAAAAGTGGAGCTGCAGTGCAGCGGTAATATCATCAAGAACGTCAAAGGGGTGATTGTTCCCAATTCGGGCGGCAGAACAGGCCTTGAAATCGCGACTGCGATGGGCTTTGCCAGCGGCCGGTCGGAAAAAGGTCTTGAGGTTTTGGAAGGCTTAACCGCTGAACACCTGAAGATAGCTGTCAACCTTGTGGAACGTGATGTTATCAGGGTCAAGGTCGCTGTCGGTGAGGAGACGCTCTACGTCCGCGTGAGAGCCCGAGCTGAAGCCGATGAAGTTGAAGTGATCCTGAAGAAAGCCCACAACCACATTGCTTCCATCAAGAAGAATGGCATCCTGCTTTACGAGGATGCCCCGGTGGCGACGATTTCTATTGAACCCGATAAATCTGTCCTTTCCATGGCCACCATCCTTGATTTTGCCAGAACAGTTGAATTCAGCCGATACCCGAAACTCACCAGGGTGCTTGAGCAGCAGATAAAGTGGAATACAGCCATTTCAGACGAAGGCTTGAAGGGCCATTGGGGTGCTGAGGTCGGCAAAACGATCTTACAATCCAGCCGTCCCGAAGATACTGCTGCCAGAGCAACAGCCCGCGCCGCGGCGGGTTCAGATGCCAGAATGAACGGCTGCAGTTTACCTGTTGTCATCAATTCTGGTTCCGGCAACCAGGGCATGACCGTTTCATTGCCGGTTATTGAATATGCCAGGGACCTCAATGCCAGCCAGGACGCGCTTTACCGCGCCCTGATCGTCTCCAATTTAACCTCCATCTACCAAAAGAGTTACATCGGCAGGCTTTCCGCTTTTTGTGGCGCAGTCAGCGCGGCGGCAGGGGCGGGGGCCGGCATCGCTTTCCTTAAAGGTATGGATGACGCAACTATCGGCATGATCGTCACCAACACCATTGCCACCATCGGCGGCATGGTTTGCGACGGGGCCAAGCGTTCCTGCGCCGCCAAGATTGCCATGGCAGTGGAAACTGCCCTGATGGGCATCCGAATGGCGGAGCAGGGCCACACATTCAACTTCGGCGAAGGCATCGTAGGAGAAGATGTGGACGGAACCATCAGGAACATTGGACGTATGGCAAAAGACGGCATGCGCGAGACCGATATTGAGATCCTGCACATCATGACTGACGATTAATTTCGGCCTTCTCTAATAAAGGTTATTGATCAAACAAGCGCTTGTTTTTCTAATTTTTGTATTGGAAAGCCGGATGTTTAGGTTTTCGCGGGTACAATTTCAAAAATGGCTTGGCAATAATAGAGGAGAGCATGGATAAGAAGATCGATCTTTGGATAGATGCACATAAATCTGCCATACTGGCTGAATTGGCCGAACTGGTCAGTTACCGGAGTATTTCAAACTACGACCCCGAAGCCAAGGACCCATTTGGGCCAGAATGCAGCGCGGTGCTTGAAAAAGCACTGGACCTGGCTGCCAAACACGGACTCAGCGGCAAAAATCTGGATAATTACTGCGGTTTTGCCCGCCTGGATGTAAGCGCCGACCAGAAAGAGTTTGGCCTCTTTTCTCACCTGGATGTCGTACCCGAGCTTGAAGGTTGGTTTGGGGAACCCTACAAGGTGGAGGTCCGCGATGGCTGGGCTATTGGCCGCGGCATCAGCGATGATAAAGGCGCTGCGGTAGCTTCGATGTTTGCCCTTGAATACCTGCGGACGCAGGCACACCCCCGCCACAACTGGCTGCTCTTTTTTGGCTTGAATGAAGAAAGCGGTATGCGCGATCTGGCTTACTTTCTAAAACACCGCGCTGCGCCTGTTGTTTCCCTTGTACCGGATGCTGCATTCCCGGTCTGCTATGCGGAAAAGAGCCATA
>WOZB01000179.1 GCA_011620445.1 Anaerolineaceae bacterium
TCGGAGGGTTGCAGCACCAATTTAACAAGACCTTCATTTTTGTAACCCTTTTGTAACCGCCTCCCCTTATAAATGTGTTAACAATGGATTATCAGACATTCTGTATCCAGATTTGCCCTGATATTGAAACAAGGAGAATACTCGTATGCGATTTCAAGACAAAGTAGTTATCATCACCGGTGGGGCCGCTGGCATTGGTAAAGCAACCGCCAAAAAATTCGCCTCCGAAGGCGCACAGGTAGTTATCTGTGACGTCAACGAGGAAGCTGGTCAGGCTTTGGTTCAGGAACTTGGTAACAATGCCAGCTTCTACAAAGTGAACGTTGCAAACCGCCAGGAAGTGCAAGCCTGGATTGACGACGTTGCCGCCAAGTACGGCCACATCGATGTGCTCATCAACAACGCCGGCATCACCCGCGACGGGCAGTTTGTCAAATACAAAGACGGGCAATTGGTCGGGCAGATGGCTGAAGACGCCTTCGACGCCGTGATTGCTGTCAACCTCAAGGGTGTTTTCAACTGCACCCAGGCCGTAGCCCCTTACATGATCAAACAGGGCGGCGGCTCCATCGTGAGCGCCTCATCTGTGGTCGGTTTGTACGGCAACTTTGGCCAGACCAACTACGCTGCCACCAAATTCGCCGTGATCGGAATGACCAAGACCTGGGCTCGCGAGCTCGGCAAGTACGGCATCCGCGTCAACGCAGTTGCCCCCGGCTTTATCCTCACCGACATGGTTCTCAAGATGCCCGAAGAAGTGCTGGCTGGCATGGCCAAGCAGGCACCCCTCAAGCGGCTTGGAAAACCCGAAGAAATCGCTGATGTTTACTGCTGGCTTTCCAGCAGCGAAGCTTCCTACATTCACGGCGCTGTCATTAGCGTTGATGGCGGCATCGTTCTGGGCACCTAATTCTGCCAGAGCCCTACCACAGTCAATCAAAATTATTAATAGGAAGGTAAACCATGGCACGCTACGCAACAATTCTTAGC
This sequence comes from Anaerolineaceae bacterium, assembly GCA_011620445.1. Classification (GTDB taxonomy): domain Bacteria; phylum Chloroflexota; class Anaerolineae; order Anaerolineales; family Anaerolineaceae; genus Mesolinea. The sequence goes on from WOZB01000179.1 coordinate 991, forward strand.
TCCGGGCGCTATATCCCGGAAAATGAAATTACAAACGCAACTTTTGCGGGTTGGATGGGTGAGGTGAACCCCAAACTCGCTGAAGTGGTGGGCAAGTTTGAAGCCTCAAGCGGCATCACCACCCGTTTCTATGCCCCTGAGGGTTGGGCCACTTCCGATTTAGCTGTTGAAGCCGGCAAGTTGGCCATCGCCGAAGCTGGGATCAAACCTGAAGATATCGACATGGTGATTGTTGGTACTGACAGCCCCGATTACATCACGCCCGCCACCTCGGTAGTCGTGCAGTTCAAACTCGGCTGCATCAATGCCGGCTCCTACGACGTTGGCTGCGCTTGCGCGTCCTTCCCGACCGCGTTGGCACAGGCAGCCGGACTACTTGCCATTAACCCGCAGATGAAGTACATCCTGGTCATTGGCGCCTACATGATGCACAAATTAGCCGATGTCAAGCACGACGTGACCGCCTTCTTCTATGGCGATGGCGCCGGCGCTGCAGTGCTGGGCGTTGCCGATAAACCCGGTTACGTTTCCACTTCCATGAAAGCCGATGGCTCTTATCACAAACACTGGGGCATTTACTCTGGCGGTACCTACGAGCCTGCCACAGTTGAAAGTGTTGAGGCTGGCCGCACAAAGGTCAAGCTGCTTACGCCCTTCCCGCCCACGGTTAACCACCAGGGTTGGCCGGCGCGCGTGCGCGAGTGCGCTGCCAATGGCGGTTTTGAGCTCCAGGAAATTGACCACATCATCTTCACCCAGGTGAATAAGAAAAGCATCCAAATAGTAATGGATGATCTGGGTTTGCCCATTGAGAAAGCACACTTCATCGGTGATAAATGGGGTTACATGGGTTCGGCTTGTCTGCCGATTGCCTTTGATGACGCCTGGAAGTCTGGCATCATTAGATCAGGCATGCGAGTAGTTTTCTGCGGCTCCGGGGTTGGTTACAACCAGGCAGCCACCTGCTTCATCATGCCCTAAAGCGAAAGAGGTATTGCATGCGTGGGAATGACGAATACAGAAGCAAGCTGATCTCGCTCCAGGAAGCAGTAGCGAAGGTTCAATCAGGTCAGACCATTGGCATTGGCATCGCTGCTTCCGAGCCCGTTGGTTTGCTTGAAGAACTCGGCCACCAAATGGAGCGTTTGTTCGACATCACTACCTGGACCTGCCTGCCCATGCGCCCTTACGAAATCTTCCTCAACCCAGCCATGGAAGGCCATTTCTTCAATGAAAACTGGTTCTACGGCGTGCCAGACCGCAAGGTGCACGCTGAAGGCAGGGTTTCTTATACTCCCAATAACCTGCACCAGGCCTCGACCGACAAACTCAAAGGGCATGGCGGCAAATTGGACTTTATGTTCGGCACGGCTACTCCCCCCAATGAGGAGGGCTACCTCTCACTTTCATTGGGTGTGGTGGCTGAGCGGGAATTGATGAAAGCAGCCGATACGGTCATCCTTGAAATCAACGAAAACCTGCCCTGGACCGAAGGCGATACCATTGTGCACGTTTCGGATGTGGATTACTTTGTGGAATATAACAGCGAGCTGGTCGAAGTACCGCTGGATACGCCCACCGAGCTCGAAGAGCAAATTGGCGGGCATATCGCGGAGATGATCGAGGACGGCTCCACCCTGCAGCTGGGCATTGGGGGCATCCCGAGTGCCATCGCCGGATTTTTGGGCACCCGTAAAGACCTGGGTATCCATAGTGAACTGCTGGTGCCTGGTGTGTATACGCTTATTCAAATGGGCGTGGTTACCAACAAGCGCAAAACCCTGCACCCCGGCAAGTCCGTTGCCGCCTTTGCCATTGGCTCCAAGGAAATGTACCAGTATATGGACCACAACCCGGCTGTGGCAATCATGCGCGGGCGCTACGTCAATGACCCTTACGTGATCGCCAAAAACTATAAAATGATCAGCGTCAACACGGCCATCCAGGTAGACATTCTTGGGCAAGTTTGCTCGCAGTCGCTCGGAGCACGGCAATTCAGCGGCACGGGCGGTCAGCTTGATACCCACCGCGGCGCGCAAATGTCTGAAGGCGGGCGCGGCATCATCGCCCTGCGTTCCACCGCCAAGAATGGAACGATCTCAACCATTGTTCCTACCCTGGCACCGGGTTCGGGTGTAACTGTGCCCAGCCAGGATGTGGATACCGTCGTTACCGAGTATGGGGCGGCCTCGCTCAAAGGTCTTTCGGTGAAGAACCGCATGGAAGCTTTGATCAAGATTGCTCACCCCGATTTCAGGGAGTCCATCCGTGAAGAAGCTCACCGCCTGGGAATCGTCCCAGATAAACGCTACTTGTAGCTAAGAAGGAGATACGTGACAAATCCAATTTTGGGAAAATGGACCCAAGCCGCCAGCCAACCTTACCCTGGGCTCTTCTTCGAATTCAAGGAAGACGGCAGCTTTGAGGCTGTTTATGAAGCCATGGCTATCAGATCTGCTGGCACATGGTCAACCAATGATGACGAAATTGACATGGATCAAACCGAGCACACTTTTGGTTTGGTTGGCAAATTCGTTGGGCGCTTCGAAGTTGATGGTGACCTGCTTAAAATGAATCTTGTTGCCGCGGGTGAAAAAAATCGTCCTGAAAACCTCACTGGCGCGGTAATTTATCAAAAGCTTGAAGAAGAAGAGGATTAACTGATGACCAAAAAATTAGCACGCGGCGTCGCAGTGGTCGGTGTGGGAATGAGCAAATTTGGTGCTTTCCCCGATAAAACTTCACGCGACTTGTTTGTGGAAGCTTATCAGGAGCTTAAAACTTCTGTGCAAAAAGGTTTTAATCCCAACGACATTGAAGCTTTCTACATGGGCAATTTCAGCTCAGATCAATTCGAGCGCCAGGGGCACCTTGCCCCCATCGTAGCCTCCTGGATTGGCCTCTCCCCCATTGCCAGTGTGCGCATTGAAGATGCATGCGCCAGCGGTGGTGTAGCCCTGCGGCAGGCTGTTTTGGGAATCGCCTCCGGCCAATATGACGTTGTGCTGGTGGGCGGTCTCGAAAAAATGACCGACCTGCCCGGCGCACAAGTGACCGATGCCCTGGCCTCCGCCGCGGATACCATGTTCGAGATCCCGGCGGGCTTCACCTTCCCCGGATTCTACGCCGCCATGGCCACCGCCTACATGAATGAACACAATGGAGACCTGGACGCGCTGCTCAAAGTTGGCATCAAGAACCACGTCAATGGCGCTCTGAATGAGAAAGCCCAATTTGGGCAAACCATTCCGGATGTCATGGCTGGCAAAGTAGCCAAAGCCATTCAGAAAGGCTTGCCAGTGCCCGAATGGAAAGACGAAATGGACTTCCTGCGGGACCCGAAGGCCAACCCCATGATCGCCTGGCCGCTGCGCCTCTTCGATTGCTCTCCCGTTTCTGATGGCGGGGCCGCGGTGTTGCTGGTGGCGGAAGATCTGGTTGCCAAATATACAGACCAACCCATTTTTGTGATTGGTACCGGCCAGGCCAGCGATGGCTCCCTGCCGGAGCGCGCCTCCCTCAGCCACGTTCCCTCCGCTGTGGGCGCGGGTGAACAAGCCTACGCCATGGCCGGCAAGACCCCGGCCGAAATCGACTTTGCTGAAGTGCACGACTGCTTCACCATCGCCGAGATTATGGCCACGGAAGATCTGGGCTTTTTCAAGCCCGGCGAAGGCTGGAAAGCTGCCATGGACGGCAAGACCGCCCGTGACGGCGAGAAACCGATCAACACCAGCGGCGGCCTGAAAGCCAAGGGCCACCCGGTGGGTGCTTCAGGCGTCGCCCAGGTGGTGGAAGTCTGGAAGCAGCTGCACGGCACAGCCGGCGCGCGTCAATTACCCGGCACACCCAGGATCGGTCTGACTCATAACGTCGGCGGAACAGGTCAAACCAGTGTTGTCCATATCTTTGAGCGGAGGTTCTGATGTCAGACTTCAAATTTGAAACAAAAACTTTTTACGATGCCCTGAATCAGAATGAACTGATTGGTTCCAAGTGTCAGACCTGCGAGTATGTAGCCATTCCGCAGCGTTATATCTGCCCGGCTTGTCACTCCGAAAAGATGGAACGCCTGGTCTTCTCAGGCAAGGCCACCCTGGCCGCTTACACCGTCATCTACATCCCCCCGACCGAAATGGTCAATGCCGGTTACGATGCCAAGCACCCTTACTGCACTGGCATTGTCACCCTTGAAGAAGGCCCGCGTATGAGCGCCCAGATTGTTGGGCTTGACCTCAGTCAGCCGCAAAACATCAAAATTGGTACACCGCTCAAAATGACCATCATTGAGCGCGGCCCTGAGGGCACAAGCAAGAAGGTGCTGGCTTTCGAGCCGGCATAGTCAGAAAGGAACGCATGCCAAAGATTGAAGCTAACGGCATAAACCTCTATTACGAATTGCATGGACCGGAAGACGGCGAAGTGATCGTGCTTTCCAACGGCATCATGATGTCTACAATCAGCTGGTACTATCAGACCCGCGCACTGCGGCCGCACATGCGTGTGCTGCTGTATGACTGCCGCGGCATGTGGCAGTCTGACCGCCCTGAAGGCCCATACAGCATGGAACAGCATGCCGACGACCTGGCGGCGCTGCTCAGGGCTCTCAAGATCCCATCAGCGCACATCGCGGGCATCTCTTACGGGTCCGAGGTGAGCATGGCTTTCGCCCTTAAATACCCCGAGATGACCAGATCCTTGGTGGTAATCGATGGCGTATCCGAAATCGACCCCATACTCAAAGCTCAATCGATGCCCTGGCTGATCGCGGCCGAGCGCAAAGACCCTGAGCTGCTGCTGCGTACATCTGTAGCGTTGAATTTCTCAAATGATTACATAGCCGCAAACCAGGCAGCCCTTGAAGCTTCCATACCGCGCCTTGCCGCGCTTGATTTCAAAGCCTTTGAGAACCTGATGCATTCCTTCTACAACCTCGATCTTACGGCATCTTTAAGTGCCATAAAAGCACCGACATTAATTATCGTTGCAGAGGATGATATGATTAAAGGCCGCAAGTACAGCAAGATTATCGCCGACCAAATCAAACACGCAGAATACGTAATCGTTCCGAATTCCGGGCATGCACTGTGCGCAGACAAGCCCGACCCACTCAACACACTGCTCATTGGATGGGTGTTAAAAAACAGCGCACAGACAATGTAGGTATCAACAAAGCAAGCAAAGGTCTTACTTTGATGTACAAAACAACCGACTACAAACCAAATCAAACAGGAGAAAAAGTAATGAAAAAGTCGATTATTACCGTTGTTGCCATGTTGCTTGTTGCATCCATGGTACTGGGCGCTTGCGTCCAGAAGGTTGAGCCGACCCCGGCCCCAGCCGCCCCAACTGAGGCACCTGCCGCAGTCCCAACCGAAGCCCCAGCCGCTGCTCCAACTGAAGCACCCGTCGCTGCCCCCACCGAGGCCCCCGTTGCCGAAGCTAAAGTGCTCAAGATCGGTCAGATTGGCATGATGTCCGGCGCTATGGCCCTCTACGGCCAACAGCAGCAGCGCGGATTCGCGCTCGGCCTTGAATATGCTTCCGGCGGCGAAAAAGATGCCGAAGGCCGTTGGATTATCGCTGGCCGCCCTGTGGAAGTCATCGTCAAAGACGACGAAGGCATCCCTGAGAAGGCCGTTTCCCTCGCTCAGGAACTGATCGAGAAAGACGGCGTGGAATTGCTGCAGGGACCTGTTTCTTCAGCTTCCGCTATTGCCCTCACCAATGTCGCCCTCGAGAATAAGATGATCCTGATGATCGATCCTGCTGCCAGCTCCTTCACCACCGGTCCCAACTTCAACCCCTATGTTTTCCGCACCGCCCGCACCAATTTTGATGACACCCTCATCATCGCCAAGTACCTGGTCGAAAACAATGGCCCAGAATTTGCCCACATCGGTGTGGACAATGCCTTCGGCAAGGGTTCCGGTATCGCCCTGGCTTACTCGGTTGGCAAATTTGGCGGCAGTGTTATTGCTGACATCTATGCCCCATTCGACACAACTGACTTCACCCCCTACATCCAGCAGGCTATGGATTCCGGCGCCAAGAACCTCTTCCTGACCTGGTCAGGCACCGGTTATGTGACCCTCTTCCAACAGCTTGGTGACCTCGGCGCTCTCGAGAAGATGACCGTTGCTACCGGTTTCGGTGACAATGCCTCCTTCGCGGCTGTCTTTGGCTCGGCTCTCGGTTCCACCGGTTTGAATGTCTACCACTACACCGCTGCCAAGACCGAAGTGAACGATTGGCTGGTTAAACGCCATCTTGAAGAGTACAAGGAATACCCCGACCTCTTCACCGCTGGTGGTATGTCTTCCGCCATTGCTTTGGCCGAAGCCCTCAAGAAGACCAATGGTGACGCCTCTGGTGATGCCTTGATCCCTGCCCTCGAAGGTTTGATGTTCGAAGCTCCCAAGGGCACCTTCCACATCCGCCCCGAAGATCATGTGGCCGAACAGCCTATGAACATCCTCAAGCTGGTCAACCTTGATCCTGACTTGAACAAAGACGGCATCAATGAGTACGCGTTCTTCGAGACCGTGTACGTGTCCAAGTATGATGAACTGGGTGTGCCCTGCACGCTGACGGGCGATTACGCCTCTCGCTGCGGTGACTTACCCATCATCCCTGCCCCTTAATCTAATTTCAAAAAGGGAAAGGAACTCAGGTTCCTTTCCCTTTCATAAATCAACCAACGCACTGCCCAAGCAATAAAACAGGCCTTATTAATTTTATAATTATCTAAATTCCAGCGATCCAGGGCAGAGAAAAGGTACCTTATGACTGATGAAATTATCATGGAAGCCCAGAACCTGAGCAAGGTTTTTGGCGGGCTAGTGGCAGTGGACGACGTGAGTCTGAAAGTTAAGAAGCAGACCATGCATGCCATCATCGGCCCCAACGGCGCGGGTAAGACCACGCTGTTTAACTTGCTTAGCGGGATGATGCCGCCAACTACGGGCAAAATTCTTTACAAAGGCGAAGATATTACCCATCTTCCGCCTCAACGGCGCGCGCACAAAGGCATTGGGCGCTCCTTCCAGATCACTAACATTTTCCCTAATCTGAACGTTCTGGAGAATATCCGCCTGAGTGCCCAGGCTCTCGGCAAAGCCAACTTTGAGCTGATGAAACCCGCAGACGATTTTGTTGTCTACATCGAAGAGGCTGAAAAAGTCATCGAGATGGTAAGCCTGGTCGGCCGCGAATATATGCTGGCGCGTAACCTGCCCCATGGCGAGAAACGCAAGCTTGAGCTTGGCATCATGCTGGCCGGCAAACCGGAGCTGCTGCTATTTGACGAGCCTACTGCTGGCATGTCTTCTGAGCAGGTGCCAGAGTTAATTGAAATCATCAACAAGGTTGTGCGCGAAAACAACCGCACTGCCATCCTGGTTGAGCACCGCATGGATATGGTCATGTCAGTTTCAGACATCATCACGGTGATGGCACAGGGCATGGTTTTGGCCGAAGGTTCACCCCAGGAGATTGCGCATAACAAGCAGGTGCAATCAGCCTATCTCGGCGATTTGTATGGAGAACTGGCATGAGCGGATATATCGAATTACCCAATACCCTCTTAAGCGTTCAGGGAATTGACACTTACATTGGCCAGTTTCACATTCTCGAAGGGGTGTCGGTTGATGTGCCTGCCGGGGCCATTACCGTCTTGCTCGGCCGCAACGGGGCGGGTAAAACCACCACCCTCAAATCCATCCTAGGCCTTACGCCGCCGCGTACCGGCAAAGTCATCTTTGAAGGGGTTGAAATTCAGGGCAAACGCGCCTTCAACATCGCCAACATGGGTATCGGTTACGTGCCCGAGAATCGTGCCATCTTCAAAGCGCTTTCCGTGCTTGAGAACCTCAAGCTGGCAGAGCGCAAGAAAGGCGACCTGGAACGCCACGAATCGCTAATCTACGGGCTCTTCCCGGACCTCAAGCGCCTCGAGAAGCTTCCCGGTGACCACCTCTCAGGCGGTCAGCAGCAAATGCTGGCAGTAGCGCGCGCGTTGGTGCCCGACAATAAGCTGCTGTTGATTGACGAGCCCAGTGAAGGCCTGGCCCCGATCCTGATTCAGGAAATGATGGAAGCCATCCGCAAACTCAAAGAAACCACCACCATCCTCCTGGTTGAGCAAAACTTCATCATGGCCAGCAAACTGGCTGAGCGCTTCGTCATCATCGATGACGGCCGCAGCGTGCATAGCGGCCTGATGAGCGACCTGGTGCTCAACGAAGAGCTGGTGCAACAATACCTGGGCGCGTCGATTAAAACCCGCGTTAAGGAGGCTAAATGAAGCAATTAAAGAGAAATAAGATCGGCCTGTATATCGGCATTGCAGCTGCGCTAATCGTCCTGGTTGCACTCTATGCTGTTACAGGTCAGGAAGCCTTCATTCGTACTACCCTGAGCGGCCTCACCCTTGGTTCGCTCTTCTTCCTGGTGGCAGCCGGCCTGACGCTCATTTTTGGCTTGATGGACGTGCTGAACTTTGCGCACGGTGCCATGTTCATGTTGGGCGCTTACATTGGCTGGCAGTTTTACACCAATCCGACCTTCATCTTCGGGATGCTGCCTGCCGTGCTCTCACTTTCATTCGGCCTCCTGTTGATCCCGTTGATCAAACCCTATTTGATCGCCCTCAACCTTAGCGAGAAGCTGCAGAAGAACCTGCCCAAACTGCTTTATGTGTTGGCCGCACTGGCGGCTTTGGTGGCATTCTGGCAGTTCGACATCTTAGGTCTGGCCAAAACCGCCATGGTGGCAGCCACTGTTACCAATGTCGGCAATCCGCTGGCTGAAATCAGCGCGCAGGAACCCATGGCGCGCTTCTGGATTCGACCCCTCATGCTGGTCATCAGCGGCTTGCTGCTGGCAGTGGCTGTGAGCAAACCGGGCGACAAATCCCAATTTGCCCCCAGGGAAAAAATTGGAAAAAACCTAATCCTGCCGATCGTCCTGTTGGTTTCGCTCATCGTCAGCATTTTGGTACGCGAACAAGCCCCACAAATCGTGTTGCTGATGAATGGAAACCTGCGCTTTGCCCTCTCGATTGTGGCCGCGGTCCTCTTTGGCATCCTTTTCGGCGCGATCATCGAAATTACTATGATCCGTCCGCTTTACATTCGACCCTTCTTCATCGTCCTGATGACCCTGGGGTTGAGTTTTGTCATCCGGGAGCTTGTGCAGTTGCTCTGGGATCCGCTAGCTTACCAGATGTCCCGCCCGCCGCTTTTTGCCACAGTTGGCAAGGCAGCCACCTCCGTTGGTGAATGGCTGCGGACTGGTTCGTCGACCATCAATATTTCAGGGGTCATCTTCCCGACCTACCGTTTGTTTGTCATTCTGCTGGGCGTGGTTATGTTTATCTTTGTCACCGTATTGATGACCAGAACGCGCATGGGCATGATCATTCGTGCTGGCGTGCAGGACCCTCAGATGGTGGAAGCCCTGGGTATCAACGTCAAACAGGTTTTTACCCTGGTCTTTGCGTTGGGGGTGGCGCTGGCTGCCCTGGGAGGCATTGGCGCGGCGCCTTTCCTGCCGATCAACCCGCTCATGGGTGATACCTATCAGATGCAAGGCTTCATCACCGTGGTCATTGGCGGCATGGGCAGTTATGTAGGCGCCTTTGTTGGCGCGCTCATCCTGGGCATGGCCCGCGCCTTCGGCGATTATTACGCCCTCAAGCTTTCTCTTTCGCCGGCGATTGCTGAGGCGAGCACGGTCATTATTATGATCATTGTCTTGCTGATTAAGCCTCGTGGTCTTTTCGGGAAGAAGGAGTAAGCATGAACAATCCGAAAACACCTCGCAAAAGCTTAATTGTGAAAGAGAAAACTTTCCTGATTTTCACAGCTTTGATGATCTTATTTCCCTTTGCCTTCGGTCTGTTGAGCGGCGGCGGCCTGGCTGCCGGCCCGACGCGCTTCTGGCAAGGTCAACTGATCAACTTCTTCATCATGGCCGTTTTGGCTATGAGCTATGACTTGCTGATGGGTTATGGCGGCATTCTTTCATTCGGCCATGCCGCTTCCTTTGGTGCTGGTGCTTACACGGTAGCGCTGCTAATCATGCATGTGACCCCCAAGTTCACTTCTGCCTATCGCATCATGCTGGGCTCTGTCAACGTTACCGACATTCTTGCCCTGCTCTTCGTCTTCTTGATGGCCTTTATCGTATCAGTCCTGGTCGGCTTACTCTTCGCTGCCACTTCGGTGCGTCTGAAGGGCCCTTATTTTGCCATGATCACCATGGCGCTCTCCAGCGCACTGCACATCCTTTCGAAAGCTACCGACTTTTCAAAATGGACCGGCGCGGATGAAGGTATGCACGGCTTGCCTGTGCCGCTGTGGCTGAACCCCACCCAAAACCGCCTGACCTTCTACTTCATCACGCTGGCTTTCCTGGTGATTTGCTACTTCCTGATGCGGCGCATAGTCAATTCTCCTGTGGGCCGCATCGTTCAGGCCACGCGTGAGAATGAGGATCGCGTGCGCATGGTAGGTTACAATCCGGTAACCTACCGCACACTCACTTTTGTGATTGCGTCAGTATTTGCTGGCATCGCAGGCGGATTGTACGCGCTATGGACGAGCTCTGTAACGCCTTCGATGACCTCCATTACCATGACCGTGAACGCGCTGATTATGACCATTTTAGGCGGTATGGGTACATTGGTCGGACCGATCATCGGCGCCGGCATCATGCAAGTGTTCAGCCAGTTCTTTTATACCTGGTTCGGAGCGCGCTGGCCGCTGGTGTTTGGTTTGATTTTCATCCTGATTGTCATGTTCCTGCCTTACGGTATTGTTGGCACCTGGAACCTGCGCAAGAATAACCTCAAGCAAGGCTGGCAGCGTTTCCTGGATATGCTAAAGCCCAAGGGCTAAATTTTATTAAATGCCTCGTAAAACTGACCCGTGAAATGCCCGGGTCAGTTTTTTTCTGTAATTGTGCCGCTTGTGCCCACCGTGAAACGGATGGATAGTCTCCTGATACCCGTCTACTACATGGCGAGCACAGGTCGAAGGTCTCAGCCAGTCGGGTCGACAAACCACCATTTTGCCGAGAGCAAGCCACCAACAAACATGCGGGCGGGATTGGTGCGCACTTCACCAATCAGCCAAACGTCTTGATCTTCCACGATGTTATTGGCGGATTGACCAACAGAGGGTCAATTTCGCCCTACGAGTCATGCACCGGTATCTTGTTTTCAGGAATGGATCAGGGAAAGAAATTGTAGGGTGAGATTGGTGCGCACTTCACCAATCCGCCAAGCATAAGAACATAAAATTGATGGCGG
>WOZB01000093.1 GCA_011620445.1 Anaerolineaceae bacterium
CATGCATTACCGTCAATATCTCTGCGAGATAGGTCCAAATCTCCTTGCCTTCGTTGACCTCAACATATTCCCAAAAAGTTCTTTCCTCCTGAGTACAAACCCTGAGAATATCCTGCATGGTGGACAACTTATACAAAGATGGCTGGTCGGCATATTCCCCTTCGGCCAGGATCGCTCCACCGCCAATGCTGTACCCCTGCCAGCGGTCGATACATTCACCTTTTGCATCCAATGCTTCAAAGATCATCCCATTGGGATGCCTGGGCAATTCCTCGTCCGGTTTCCAGATGAATTCGACTTTGTACGGATCCAAAGCAGTCATGATCGCCACATCGGTCAAATGACCTTTGCCGGTAAATGCCAGGCTGCCAAACAACGTGACACGATAGCTCCTGGCTAATTTAGTATGATCGCGAAACTTTTCGGCTGCCAGGCGCGGCCCCATGGTATGGATGCTCGATGGTCCATGCCCGATGCGAAACAATTCTTTGATGGACTTCATTTTGATCCTCTACCGGCAATTATAGTCAGATAACTATTGAACTCTTCATTTCTGTGCCAAATGTAAAAAAAAGAGCACAGCGATTCGACTGCGCTCTTGAGCAGGTCAAATCAGGTTTGGCGGTTGATTCAGCAACAGCCAGTACATTCCAAGTGTTTTCATGGCTTCAACGAATTTTTCAAAATCAACGGGTTTAACAATATAACTGTTTACACCCAGTCGATAGGTTTCAATGATATCTTTTTCTTCACGTGAGGAGGTTAATACGACCACCGGGATCATATGAGTGCGCAGGTCACTCTTTAACTTTCGCAAAACCTCAAGGCCATCTACTTTGGGTAACTTAAGGTCCAACAAAATCACGCGGGGAAATTGAAGAAGGTTTTCTGAGGAATCATCTTTGCCAAAAATCAACTCCAAAGCTTCCACGCCATCCCTGGCAACGATAATATTATTCGCCAGATGGTTCTTTTTAAAGGCATGTAAAGTTAATTCCACATCATTGGGGTTGTCCTCAACATACAAGATTTCAATTTGATTTGCCATCAAATTACTCCTCACTTAAGAAGAAATAAAAGGTCGTTCCGGAATCCAAAACGGATTCTGCCCAGACCAGGCCATCGTGTTTTTCAATTATACGACGAACAATTGCCAAACCAACACCTGTCCCTTCGTATTCATCGCTGCTGTGTAATCGCTGGAAAACTTTAAATAATTTTGGGTAATATTGCATATCAAATCCCGTACCATTATCCTGAACATAATAACAAGGCACTTCAGGTCCTCGTGATCCATCTGGAAACAATGGGCTCGCCAGGCAGGACCCTATTTCAATTATGGGGTGTTCCCTGGTTCGGGAGAATTTGACCGCATTTGAGATCAGGTTAAGGTAAACCTGGCGCAGCAAAGATGCATCGGCCAGAAAATCAGGCATTTGAAGAATGCGAAACTCGATCTGTTTTCCACCTTGCTGTGCTTTAATTTCTGAAACGACCTCTTTCACCAATTGCCTTGCTTTTACCCTGGCTTTCTTGACGGGCAATTTGCCAAGTCTCGAAAAAGCCAGCAGGTCATCGACCAATTGACCCATATTATGCGTGTTGTTGCGAATGATCTCAAGATAGCGCAAGATCTCCGGGCTGATTTCATCTCTGTAATCATCTACCACGATCTTTGAAAAACCGTCGATCGCGCGGATGGGAGCGCGCAGATCGTGTGACACAGAATAGGTAAATGCTTCCAAATCCTGGTTGGAAGCCAGCAATTCAGCGGTGCGGTCTTTTACGCGTTGTTCAAGCTCTTCGTTGAGCTTATTAATTTCCTGTTCAGCCAATTTGCGGTCGGTAATGTTCTCAAAGATCGAGACGAAATACCCTTTTTCAGGGCTATAGACATGGATCGAATAATAGATACCCAATCCCGGAACAAAAGATTCAAAACTGGCAGATTTCCCAGTTGAAGCCACCTGCCCATAGATCTCAAATAATTCCGGGTTATCTTTCTTAATTCCTGGGACTACTTCGGTGATCTTTTTGCCTTCGATATCGTTCAACCCGGTAAGCATTTCAAAAGTATCATTCACTTGGAGATTGATGTAATCGTATGGCCGACCCTTTTCATCGTACAGCATTTTACAATAGGCTATTCCATTCAACATATTTTTAAACAAACTACTGTAACGAATCTCGCTCTCAGCCAGGGCTATTTCTGCCTGCTTTCGATCCGAAATATCCAGAACGAATGCGATCGAATTTTCTCTTTCCTCGCCCAGGAGAATAAACGCGGCCAGGACCCAGACAAATTCTCCATTCTTACGGATGTATTGCTTTTCATATGGAGTACATGCTCCCTCATTTCTTGCCTGGGTGATTGCCTTTTTATCCAGAATCAAGAACTCGGATGGGGTGATTTTGTCCCAACGGACGGATCCTTCCTCCAGATCTTTTTGTGAATACCCTATGATGCGCAAATATTCGTCGTTGGCAGAGAAGATGTTCCCATTAACATCTGCAAAAATGATCCCGATCAGGTTGGAATCAAAGAAAGCCCGCAGTTTTTCTTCTGACACCCGCAATTTGTTCTCTGCCTCCAGCTTTTCGGTAA
>WOZB01000229.1 GCA_011620445.1 Anaerolineaceae bacterium
ATGGGATTCGAACCCACGAATATTAGCTTGGGAAGCTAATGCCTTACCACTTGGCAACACCCGCGTAGAGCCTATTTTATCGCATGATTTTGATCTACTGTCAAGACTGAATGATTTTTGACTGGATGATTTTTGAAGAACAAGCTGGTTGAACAAACTGAAAAGAGCACTGAGTTCTTGCGCACCCGCCGTAGATCGTTTGCCTGGGCGTTTCGAGGTTTACTCTATGCCTTTAGAACACAACCTAACATTTGGGTGCACGCTATTGCCACCGTGCTGGTTGTCAGTGTCTCGATCTGGCTTAAGATTTCAAAAATTGAATGGGTCGCCATTATCATGGCCATTGGTTTGGTTTGGGTGGCTGAGTTGATGAACACAGTCGCTGAAACCATTGTCAACATTTCCAGTCCGGATAAACATCCATTAGCGCGGATCGCCAAGGATCTGGCCGCTGCGGCCGTACTTATCACTGCTATTGTTGCTGCCGCAATTGGATTAATTGTGCTTGGAATGCCTTTATTGCTTAAACTTGGCGTTGCTTTTTAAGGAGAACGTTATATTTTAATTGTTTTCTTAGAAGGCACACTGTATACTAATGGCTAATATTCTGAAGGAGTGAACTAATAATGATTCAAGAACCTATCCACGTCACCGACGCAGCATTTAAGAAGACCATCCTTGAAAATCCATTACCTGTGGTGGTCGATTTTTGGGCTCCCTGGTGCGGACCATGCCGCATGGTTAGCCCAATCCTCGACAAAATCGCTAAGGATTACTCAGGTAAATTGATCGTCTGCAAAGTCAACACTGATGAAAATTCTGAATGGGCGCAACAATACGGCATTCAGGGTATTCCTACCATGTTGATGATGAGCGGCGGCAAAATCGTCCATCGTCAAACCGGTGCTCTTCCCGAACCGATGCTGCGGGATACCATCGACACTTTTTTATCTGCTGTTGAAGCGGTTGCCAAAAAAGCATAATCGGATCAATCTCAGCGCATTATCAAGCTAGATAAAAGGCCCCTTTTCGGGACCTTTATTTTTGTAAAAACATGTAAATCAACAGGAATTACTAAATTAACTTTTTACGCGCTTTATATCCGCGCCGAGGTCCCGCAATTTTTGGTCAATTCGCTCGTAACCCCGGTCAATTTGAGCAATATTGCGTATAGTAGAAGGTCCATTCGCCGATAAGGCAGCCAAAACCAAAGCTATTCCTGCCCGAATATCCGGGCTGTCCAATTTTTCGCCGCTGAGTGGGGTGGGTCCATTGACGATGCAGCGATGCGGATCACACAATACGATTTGAGCCCCCATGGATACCAACTTGTCGATGAAGAACATGCGGCTCGGATACATCCAATCGTGAAAAAGTACCGACCCTTTTGATTGCGTAGCCACAACGATGGCAATGCTCATCAAGTCGGTCGGGAAGGCTGGCCAGGGCATCACACTGATTTCCGGGATGGCATTGCCCAAATCCGGTTCAATACACATGCGCTGGTTTTCCGATACTACCAGATCCTTGCCGTCAATTTCGAAATCCACCCCCAAGCGGTGAAAAATCAGCTGAATCATGCCCAGGTGTTCAACACCTGCATCCCGTATGCGGATCGATCCCCTGGTAACCGCGACCGCGCCCACAAAACTGATCACTTCTAAGTAATCCGGGCCGATTGTAAACTCCGTACCATGCAGTTTCTCAACACCATTGATAATCAATGTATTTGAGCCGATGTTCTGGATATCTGCCCCCATGGCATTGAGCATATGGCAAAGTTCTTGGATGTGCGGTTCAGAAGCAGCATTGCGAATGATGGTTTGACCTTTGGCTTTTGTGGCTGCCATGACCGTGTTCTCAGTAGCTGTAACACTGGCTTCATCTAATAAGATATCAGCCCCGCAGAGATCAGGGGCATTGAACTTGAACAGATTATTTTCGAAAACCAGATTTGTCCCCATTTTGCGTAAGGCCAGGATGTGTGTGTCCAACCGCCGCCTGCCGATAACATCTCCTCCAGGTGGGGGTAGATTTAGTTTACCTTCACGGGCGATCATCGGCCCAGCTAATAGGATGGAAGCCCGAATCATCTGGCAAACATCTGGATCCAGGTCTGAAGCTTTTATGGCACTGGCAGTAAAGCGGTAACTTGAACTTTCGCCAAGTTTTTCCACCACTACCCCCAAACTCTGCAGCAGATTCTGCATGTTCTGGGTATCCGTGATCTCGGGCATGTTGTGCAGAACAATTGGTTCATCGGTAAGAAGACACGCAGCCATCATTGGCAGGGCGGCATTTTTGTTTCCTGACGGGCGAACCTCCCCCCGCAAGGGAATGCCGCCTTGAATCACAAATTTTTCCATTTAACCTCCGCTAATCAAGAACTGGACCGCTTAGCGCCACAGATTTAGCGACTGATTTCTCATATTTCTTGAAATTATCTACGAATTTGGCTGCCAACATGCGGGCATCCCTTTCATACGCATCCTGGTCAGACCAGGTCTTTTCCGGATCCAAAACCTCAGTCGGTACACCTTCGATTGTATCCGGTATTTCCAGTCGGAAAATTGGGTGCAGGTGGGTTGTTGTGCCTTCAAGTTCATCTCCCAGAACCGCTGAAATCATGCGGCGGGTCAACGGCAAAGCCATTCGTTCACCCACGCCGTAAGCACCACCAGACCAGCCGGTATTCAGCAGCCACACATGGGTTCCATATCTTTCGAGCTGCTGAGCCAGCAGTTCTGCGTAAATCGCCGGCCTAAGCGGCAGGAATGGAGCACCAAAACAGGTCGAAAAAGTGGTTTCGGGTTTATCCCCCAGGCCGCGCTCTGTACCGGCCAGCTTGCTGGTATAACCGCTTAGGAAGTAATACAACGCTTGATCTGTACTCAATTTTGAGAGGGGGGGTAAAACCCCAAAAGCATCCGCAGTCAGAAAGAAGATGTGCTTTGGATGCCCACCTTGCCCGGATGGCACAAAATTGGGGATGAAACTTAACGGATAAGCCGCGCGCGTGTTTTCTGTTTTCACATCACTATTAAAATCAGGAACGCGTTCAGCGTCCATGGGCACATTTTCGATCAGGCACCCAAAACGATTGATGGCGGACCATACGAGCGGTTCATACTTCGGGTTTAGCCGAATCGTCTTTGCAAAACAACCGCCTTCAAAATTGAAGACGCCTTTATCGCTCCAACCGTGCTCATCATCGCCGATCAGGGCCCTTTCAGGATCTGAAGAAAGCGTAGTCTTACCGGTCCCACTCAACCCAAAGAAAAGGGCCACATCCTCAGCCTTTCCGATGTTGGCTGAACAGTGCAAGGGTAGGACGCCATTTTTCGGCAGGCGGTAATTCATGAAGGTGAAGACAGATTTTTTGATTTCTCCGGAATAACGAGTCTTAGCAATCAAGACAAGCTTGGATTTGAAATCGAGAATAATAAAAGCAGGGGACCTGGTGCCATCAAGGACGGGAT
Source organism: Anaerolineaceae bacterium (assembly GCA_011620445.1). Lineage (GTDB taxonomy): Bacteria > Chloroflexota > Anaerolineae > Anaerolineales > Anaerolineaceae > Mesolinea. The sequence goes on from WOZB01000229.1 coordinate 3,480, forward strand.
CAGCTTCAAAATTACTATCAACAATAACTTGAAAATCAAGAGAATCCCACTGCTCACCTTCGTTCTTGATAAACAGGTTGGACGCCGCCAAATTGTGCCAGGCTAGATTGGTGATAATGCGCACTTTGGCCAGATTATCCGGGTCCGCGCCGGCTTTAACATCGCGGACGAAGAGATGCTGTTTGCTTAAGTGAGAAAGCATCTTTACTTTCAAAGCTTCAAATTTTTCCCTGGACATCCATTCAGTACCAGAAGCCAACCAGAGATCCGGGTCGTCATCCTCAACAATGTATTTATCTTTGGGGGAACGCCCTGTGTAGGGCGTTGTGTCGACAATGAAAGCGCCTTGGCTTGAAAGTTCACCCTCCTTTTGAATTATCGCCTTCTCGACCAAGCTTGCTGCCGGAAGGTTATATTCAAATTCAATTTCCGGGGCAAATCCTAATTCTATTAATGAGCGCGAGATCGTCTGGTGAGGGTAATCTTGAGTGTCGGGCATAGCTCTCCTTTTGTAATTTATTTAAGAAATGACTTTCATTTCACATCTTAGCATTTCACATGCAACACAAAATATGCCTTCAGTGTCTAAAAAATAGTTTGAAGACCCATATCTGGAATACAATCCCTGTTTTATCTGAGAATTGACTGCTTGATCTTCTCAAGGCTTTCAACAAGGCTGCCCAAAACGCCATTAATAAAGCGGGGGGAGCTGTCGGTGCCATAGACCTTTGCAAGCTCTACTGCTTCATTGATGACAACCCGTAGGGGCGTCTCACGGTAAAAAGCAATTTCCCATAAGGCCAACCTAAGGATGTTGCGGTCAATAACCGCCACCTGGTCCAATGGCCACTCGGGGGCATGCTTGCTAATAAGCTCATCCAATTGCACCGTTGTCTTGTGGACGCCTTGGGTGAGTTTCAGCGCAAAGTCGTATTGGGCTTCATCGAGTTCAAGATCTTCAGCTCGGGCTTCGAGCGCGGAACCCAAAGCGTGATCTGCGAGATCTAATTCGTACAAAGCCTGTAACGCGGCCATGCGCGATTTTGTTTTTTTTGCGACCATTTCAGCTCTCTATGTCCACGTCAGATACGTGTACATTCACCTGGACCACCTGCATACCGACCATCTCAGATATTGCCCGGATAACCCGTTTTTGCACTTCTTCAGCGACCAAGCGGACATTTTCAGAGGCTGTAATAACGACGTATACATCAACGGAGATTTCATTCCCATGATAAAAAAGTTTGACGCCCTCAGGCTGATGTTCTGTATGCGCCATCCCACTTGAGGTGCTTGCCAGCCTGGTTACACCTGGTGTGCCCAAAGTCGTCAGCCGAACAATTGTCGTAAGTACATTTGGGGCTATGGTAGTCTTCCCCAGGGTGTTTTCTTCCATCGTGCACTCCTCTCCTATTGCCAATCACGGCTTTAAGGGTTAATAAGGATCAGCTTCGTCCTCGTCTTCATCGTCGGTGTCATCGTCATCGCTAGCCCAGAGATCATCCGGTTCCTCTTCACTGTTTTCACTATCCCATTCATCGTCAACATCTTCATCCCAGGCAGGCGCTTCGGCTTCTTCATCTGGGGCGTATGTTTGACAGCCTGAATCGGGGTTCAATTCAATGGCAGCTGCGCAGCAATAGCGATCGTCAAGATAGGTGCAATCGAGATAGTGGCATCTAATTTTTGGCATTTTCCTAAATTTACCTCTCTGGTAGGGGTTTCGCAGGCATTTTACCGTATACCCAAGAAACCGTAAAGACAATACACATTTTTAGCCTGGTTTAACTCTTGAGGCTTCGATTACATTTGGTATATTTTCAAGCCGCGCAAGCAAGCGACTGAGCTGATCTAATCCAGCTAGTTCTACCACTAATTTCACACGAACGAGTTCATTTCGGTTAACCATACTAAGATCCACTAATCGTACCGGCTCGCTACCAAGTACTGTGGAAATTTCAGTCATTAAACCTGAGTGATTGAAGGCCTCGATCTGCACTTCAACAGGGAAGGTCTTCTGAGCTTGGCCCCAATCAACTTTGAGCAAGCGTTCCTTATCTTTCACTCTCAAGATGTTTGGACAATCTGAGCGGTGGATGGTTACTCCGCGTCCCCTTGTGATGTATCCGATAATATCATCTCCTGGGGCAGGATGACAGCAACGTGCAGTTGCAGTGGCAAGACCTTTCATGCCCGTTACAGTAAAACCACTGTCGGCGGCCTGTTTGTTATAAGATGAGGGCTTAATCTGCAGTTCTTGCGCCAGACTTTCTTTCTGCTCGTCCGAATAAAGCTTGATGAGCCTGCCAAGCCCAAAATCTCCACTGCCTACGGCAATGTAAAGGTCATCCAAGGTCTTGAAACCAAAATTAGCCCCGTAACGTGCTAAATCGGGTTGTGAAACTCCCAAACGTTTGAATTCGCGCTCAATTGTTTCCTTGCCATGTAGCAAGTTTTCTTCACGATCCTGTTGTTTGAACCACTGTCGAATCTTGGTTCTTGAGCGGTTGGATTTTACCAGGCCCAGATTGGGGTTCAGCCAATCCCGGCTGGGTCCGCCCTTTTTCACAGTCAGGATCTCAACCTGATCGCCGGTCGCCAACTGGTAATCAAGCGTTACTAATTTGCCATTTACTTTTGCCCCTCGGCAGCGATGCCCGATGTCGGTATGCACAGCGTAAGCAAAATCAATGGGGGTGGATCCTGCGGGTAATGAAACCACACTCCCTTTTGGCGTTACCACATAGACTTCATCTTTAAAGAAATCCGAGCTGATCGCGTCCAGCACGTCCTGACTGTCTTCTGAATCCTTACCCAGTGCCAGAAGGTTTCGAAGTGAAGTAACCTTTTGCTGGTACTGGTTGGATATTAAGTCACTGTTTTCCTTATAACGCCAGTGAGCAGCAATACCATACTCCGCATTTTGATGCATTTCTGGCGTGCGGATCTGGATTTCAAGGGGTTTACCATCGGTATAAATGACAGCTGTGTGCAGGCTTTGGTAGTTATTTGGCTTGCGGGCAGCGATGTAATCATCAAATTCACCTGGCAATGGCTGATAATGCATATGGACCAGCCCCAGCACCTTGTAGCAGGATTCCACAGAATCTACAATCACCCTGACCGCGCGTAAATCCCTGATGGCTTCGAAATTCTGTCCTTTACGGATCATCTTGCGGTAGATGGAGTAGATATGTTTTGGTCGGCCGGTAATCTTTGCGCTGACGCCCGCTTCCTTAAGCCGTTCACCAAGGGAGTTAATGATTTCGTTTATTTCCTCTGTGCGTTTATCACGCTTGAGGGCAATTTGGTCCGAAATTTCCTGGTATTTTTGGGGGTTGGTATAGAAAAAGCTCAAATCTTCTAACTCCCATTTTATTTGCCAGATTCCCAGGCGATTTGCCAGTGGGGAGAAAATGTCCAGTGAATCCTGGGCAATTAGCACTTGCCTGTCTGGCGGCATGGCAGAGAGCGTGCGTAAGTTATGTAGACGGTCAGCTAACTTGATGACGATGACGCGGACGTCATCACCAATGGCCAGCAACATTTTACGCATCGTCTCAGCCACTAATTCGTTTTTGCGGCTGTCAGTCTCAATTGGAGTGGTGGGGGGCAAGGGTGTGCGTTCGTCGGGATGTTGGTCACCACGTGAAAGTTGCTGAAGAGCAGTAATCTTGGCACAACCACTTACCAACCCGGCTATAGTTGCTCCAAATTTGGTCTGAATTTCTTCAAGGGTCAGGTCTGTATCCAAGGTGGCATCGTGCAACAAACCAGCAATGACCATGCTGGGTGATGTGTCCAGGTCCAGAAGAATTTCAGCTACTCCTTCACAATGAGTGATATAAGGATCGCCATTAGCCCGGTCCTGACCAGTGAAAGCAGCCTCGGCAAGCTGATAAGCTTCGGCTATGTGGGCGCGATCTTCAGATGAAAAATTGGAAGGTATTTTTGCGGTAAAGCTTTCAAAACTCATACTCTACCGCAAATTCTAAACCAAATTTGGGATTTGGTTATCTCAGTTTTTCTTCGTTCCCAAATGATCTGTCAAGGCGAAGGTCATGCAGACAAGCTTTTTCTTCCGTGCTCAAGTTGCCTTGAATGAGATGGCTCAATACCTGTCCCACACCCGGACCCAGCATAAAGCCTTGCCCACAGGTACCCACAGCCAGGATGTAACCCTCAAGATCCGCCACCTCACCGAGAATAGGGGAACCATCTGGTGTCATTGGATAAGTTCCCCGCCAGGTGCGTCTTACCCGTAAGTTCTTCAGACTGGGAATTACTTCAATCAGGCGTCGGCAAATTTGAGGTAGAAATTCGCTGGTTTCTGCCTGGAAATCGCCCCAAATTTGAGGGTCCGGAGTCTGACAGCCAATCAGGTGCCCATCCCCATTCTGATAAAAATAGAAATTTGATGAACCAGACCGCCTTCTCAAATCCACAATCATGGGCTCCATAAAGTGGGCTACCGGTTCAGTGACCAGAGCTTCGTGTGAGTCTGGTCTGACAGGAACGGTGATACCTGCCAATTTCGATATGTCGGCTGCCCAGCTACCCGCTGCATTCACCAACCACTTGCAGTGGTAAGTACCTTTAACTGTCTGCACAGACTGAACTTTGTGGTTATCAATATGGATGGCAATTACCTTTTCATTGAAACGGAACTCTGCGCCCGCCTTGGCTGCCTGGGTGTAGAAAGCAAAGTTGGACTTCAAAGGTGAAGCATAGCCATCCTCAGGGGAAAGTGTTCCGCCCAATAAGCCTTGCATGTTGATCCCATGAACGACTTTTTGTAGTTCTTCCGGGGTTTTCCAATCAATATTTAGGCCGGCCTTTTTTTGGATGACCAAGAGATCTTTGAGGCTATGCTCAACCTGCTTGTCATAAGCAACAAAACTATAGCCACCTGAATGCCATTCAATGTCATCGCCGTATGTCCCTTTCCAGGAGGAAAATATTTTGATCGAATCACTGCACAAGTAGATTTTAGCTGGGTCGGAGTGGGTCGCGCGAACGCCTCCGATGGCGTGTTTATTCGAACCCTGCCCATTGCTTCGCAGAGCGTCAAGTACAAGTACCCTATATCCCGCCTGGGCCATAAACATAGCGGTGGGTGTGCCAACCGAACCGCTTCCGATAATGACAACATCGTAAGTTGGGTCCATTATTTGCCTCCTGCGCGCTTGAAACTGTATTCTTCAAGGCCTGCAAGAACGCCAATTGGAACCTCAACAAAAACAGCCCGAACGGTGGAATCCGTCACTTCGTCAAGGGGAATGCCTTCGGATTGGAATAGTCTTTTGATCATTGTCAGGCAAGTTTTGCCTCCGCAGGCACCCATGCTCGCTCTTAAATTAGCTTTAATTTGATTAACATCGCGAACGCCAGAACGAATCAGCCCCCGGATTTCACCGGCTGTCACCCGCTCGCAGCGGCAAATTATGGCTTCGTCAGCCAGCTTCTTGAAGTCCACACTTTCATCAAAAGCCTCGGGACGGTCCGATGTGATAATCTTTACCCCGCTAATTTTGGTCGCCATCTCTTTTGGTGCTTCCAAAATTAGGAGAGTGGTACCGCTATAATTGGGTAATTTGCGCGTAGCTATTACTTTCAGTTGCCCTAAGACCTCGCCGTCGATGTCGGTGACCGTCACCAGCGTGCCCGGTCGTACCTGTTCAGCATCTTGCTCGTAGGGGAGGGTTACCAGGGCATGTTCCTTGCTCTTGCGGAAGTCAACCAAAGTTACTGCCAGCCCGGGACAAACTGAAACACACCTTGCGCAGGCGATGCAATCGGTTTCTTCATCATACGGAAATTTGGGTATATTGCGAATATCGGTTTTGCTGATCGTAATCAAATGCTTGGGGCAGACTGTAGAGCATGGATCGCATGGAATTTCCTGCTCGCAATGCATGACTGGATAAACGCCTTCAAGTTTCTGGTAACTTGGCGCGGAACGCATATTTCCAGGTTTCGATTTCAGGATGGCTTCAAATTCAGCCCATTCAAGGGGGATGGCCTCCTGACGCTTCCCAAGTAGCATCGCAATCTGGTTGCCAACGATTTTGCCTGAGAATATGGCTGCTGAAGCTTCAGCAATTTCCCTCGCATCACCCGCCGAATAAACCTGCATGCCAACTTGCCTGGCTTTGTTCAGAAATTCATTGACGGGGTCCAATCCAACAGCTATCAGTACAGTATCACAAGCAATTTTTTGTTCTGTGCCAGGAATGGGCTGGAAGTGATCATCCACGCTGGCGATGACAACTTTTTCAACCGCATCTTTACCTATGGCTTTCACCACGGTCGTTGAGGTGAAAATAGGAACGCCAGAACGCTTCAACTTATCCAGGTGTACTTTGTAGCCGCCGCACTGGGGGGCGGCTTCAACCAGACCAGCCACATGAATGCCAGCTTGAATGGCATGGTACCCGGCAATGAGGCCCACATTACCGCCGCCTACAATGAATAGATTCTTGCAGGGTTTTACCAGATCGCGGTTTACCAGGGTTTGGAAAGCGCCCGCGCCATAAACTCCAGGCAGGGTGTTCCCAACAAATGCCAGGGATTTTTCGCGCGCACCAGTGGCGACGAGTAGAACTTTCGGCTTGACGAGACGATAGGTCTTATTGTCGCGCAAGATACCCACCGATTTATCTTCAAAAACTGCCAGAGCTGTTGAGCGCAGCCAGACTTCAACGCTGAGCTGTGCGCGGGTTTCATCTTCCAGCTTTTTGGCAATGTCTATTCCGCGGGTACCGGCATAAACTGCTTCGCTGGAACCAAAAAAGCGGTGTGTTTGCAGAACTAATTTGCCGCCCAGGCGGTCCTTATCGTCCACCAGGATGATGCTGACTCCCAATTTACCTAGCTCAATAGCAGCAGAAAGCCCGGCTGGTCCACCGCCCAAAATGAGTACATCCGGTTCCTCATAGCTCAAATCTGCATTTTTTGAAGAACGATATGAACCTACCTCCGGCAATGCGTATAAGCCCTCGATTGGGTTTACTTGCATCTCTTCCTCAACAGCTGTCATGCAGGCTTTGACCGGTATTCCGTTGGCTAAAACCAGACATTGGGAACACTGACCATTAGCGCAATAGATACCCTGGGGAGAATTATCTTTGGGATGATGGCCAAAAATGTGGATTCCATTAGCGAATAACGCCGAAGAAATCATCTCTCCGGGTTTGGCAAAGAGTTTCTGTTTTTCCCAATAAAAGGGGATGTTTGGTGTGGATTTGTCCGTCAAAATCGGGTGAGATTTGATACGATTATCAGGCATAAACTCCTTAGAACTTTTAGGATTCTGCCAAATAATACCACCAGGGTTTCTTATCCGAAGATTTCTTGGTACTTTTTGTCCAATTCGTCATCTGATAAATGGGAATAGCGCTGCGTCACAGTAATATTGGTGTGCCTTGCCAATTCCTGGGCCAACTTCAGGTTGCCCGAACTCAGTAATACCGTGGTCACAAAGTAATGACGGAAACTGTGGGGGGTAATACTGCCAACAGCTTCCTCACCGCAGGACTCGCGTACACGTCCCGCTACGATTTCCCTGCCGGTTGTAGTCGAGATGGACTTAATCTTGTTACCGGCAGCTTTGTCATGCCGGGCAAAAATCGGAAGAGCACTAAGCGCCTTGCCGCCGGTGCCATCTCTGGAAGCCCGCAAGGCCAGGTAATCCTTAACAGCTGCGATGGCACGTTTGGAAAATCGGACCACAGCTTCTTTATTGCCTTTGCCGACTACAATCGCGCGTGATTCGTGCCAATCTATATCACCCCGCCGCATTTTACAGGCTTCGTGGATGCGCAAACCGGTATCCGCCAGGGTCAACAAAAGGGCTCGATCTCGCAGGTTGATTAGATGAGCAGTCTCATTCTCATAGGGTTTAAGGTTGAGTGTTTCAGCATATTGCAGAACCGATTCGATATCTGACTTTGGAAATTGAGGTAAACGGATGCCTGGCCGCCTGGCACGCTGCTTTATCAACAGCCGGATGCGCGGCAGGTTGATCGGTGCCAGGTTTTCACCAGCAATATGCTCAAACAGACCTACCGTCGCGGTCAGGTAGCATTGTTCGGTCGCAGGAGAAAGCCCTTTGAGCTCGTCTGCCATCCAAATAATGGTCTCTTCTTTCAATTCGGTCAAAGAGGTGGTTTCCGGGTTCAAATCATGCGCATTCAGGACTTCCGAAAAAGTACGCATGGCATTTGAGTAAGTGCGGGCAGTGTTCATGCTGCGCGAAAGTTTTACCGAGTTAAGGTACTTCTGAATGATTTCCTGAATATTCACGCTCGGATCCACGAACTTATTATAAATTATCACATCGGCTTATCGCTAGCTTTAAATCCAAGCCGTACCCTATACATACCTTCTACATATACAACATTGGTATTTTGCTTAATGATTTCACGGCAGTAAAGAAAATGCCAAATATGGGAATGCGCTTTAAACGATCGGGCGATCGTATAGTCACAGAATAGGATTTTGCGCAGAAGAGTTATTGTGTCTGCGTTGAAGCTAAACAGGTAGCCTTTAGAGATATCCGGTCACAACTTCTTGCACACCAACAAAAAAATAGATTTCGATTCACAATATACAATATCTTGGAGCTGCCAGAACAATCCAATCATGCGAAGCCTGTGGGTTTGAATGAACTTGAAAAGATTGTTAGCAATTTTATATGGATGGTGGTGGACGCAGAGCTGAGATCTACGTCTTTTGCTACTATAACCTGATTTATCCACCCCCTGCTCCCGTCATAGAGTGATTATTGCTTGCGATAATGATACTTATCATA
>WOZB01000009.1 GCA_011620445.1 Anaerolineaceae bacterium
TTGCGCGCTCCTGCAAATCACAACCCGCAAAATTCACCCAAATTGTTGCCTGTTGCCCCCTACATACTTTTAACTTTAGCTATCGTGCTGGCTTTTGCATTGGTGACCAATTTCGTCAAAGCCTTGCCCACCTTAACTGATTATGCCAGGCGCTGGGATGCGCGGGATGCTGTGATCCGCGCGGAATCAGCCGCTGGAAAACGAGATCTGGTCATCCCAGGCTTGGAGAGCCGTTATGGTTTGCCGGATTTGCAGTTGGAAAAAGAAGATTGGGTAAACACTTGCACTGCTGATTATTACCGCGTCAATAGTATCACCGGAAAATAAAAACAGGCAGTCTTGGCTGCCTGCTCTCTTAACTAAACCAACATCTATCTTGCAGCTTGTACAATCGCCGCAAAAGAGGCTGCTTTCAGGCTTGCACCACCAATCAAACCACCATCAATATCCGACTGACTGAAGAGTTCGCGGGCATTTTTATCATTGACAGAGCCGCCATAGAGGATCAGTATGGCATCCCCCGGTTCCCTGCCAAAAAGCTCCCTCAGGATGGGGCGAATAACTTTCTTATGCACATCATTAGCGCCTTCGGGGGTCGCTGCCAGGCCAGTCCCAATTGCCCAGACAGGTTCATAAGCAATGGTCAATCCTCTAGCTTGGTCCACGGAAACTGATTTCAAGCCTTCCTTGACTTGCCTCGATACAACCTCAGCAGTTTTTCCGGCCTGATTCTCATCCAGGGTTTCTCCTACACACATGATGACCTTAAGACCGTGCCCAAAAGCTGCCAGTACTTTTTTATTAACGGTTTCGTCCGTTTCGCCGAACAATGCCCGGCGTTCGGAATGGCCAATGATCACATATTCAGCCAGACCCTCCAGCATCCCTGCTGAAACTTCGCCAGTATAAGCACCGGAATTTTCCCAGTGCATATTTTGGGCACCAATATGTACCTGGCTGCCTTCAAGTTCTTGTTTGGCAATAGCCAGACCAACGAATGGCGGGCAAACAACAACGGTTACATCCTCAATGCCTTCAACCAAGGGTTTGATCTCTTTTAGAAGGTCGCGGGTCTCATTGATGGATTTATTCATCTTCCAGTTGCCGGCAACCATGGGTTTTCTGTGCATAATTTCTTCCTCAGCTTTCATTATTAATTCTGGGTTGATTCTATCACCTCCGCTTTATGATTTTAACCAGCCATCGATCAGACCTTAAATAACAAAGGAGGCTGCGAAGCAACCTCCTCCGTTAGGAAATTTCTGGATTTATGGTCTGTAAATGGCCGGATGCAACCATAAGGCATTCATTTGTTCGGCTGAGTCACCCTGCCTGGCGGCCAGGATAAACTGCACCGTCTTGCCAGCCAGAGCTGAAAGATCAACTTTTACCGTGTTCATCACACCGTCATAGGATTGATCCCAAACAGCCAGGTTGGTCATGGTGCCATCGTTGCCGATGCGGTAATTCAAGCCCATATCAACATCACATTTGGTGGCTCCGCCTTCACACATGATGGTCGCCTGGAAGATATCACCGGATTTGACGACGAAATCTGGGTAGATACCGATGATGTAGATCGTACCGGAGTTATTGGGAACCGTTATCAAAGCGGGCTCGTCATCTTCACCGCCGCCTTCACGAGCAGGTGTGTTATCAACCAGTACATAGCCTTTGGCGTAATCACCAGCTTTTCCTGGGAAAGTGAGGGTACCAGCACCAGTGCTCCACTTGGCTTCAGCTGCGCGGGCTGTAAAGCTGAATACTTCTCCAGTTGTACTTGCGGAACCCGTCACCTCGATGGAAACCCAGAATGGATTTTTACCTTCATCGCCCACTCCAAAGCGCACACCATTCGGGGTCACAAGCATCCATTTGCCTACGTACTTGCCAGCGGTGGACGGTGCAACCATCGGAACTGAGAAGTCAACCATCTGACCGGGTTTAATTACGGCTGTGAGATCGCCAAATTTCGGCGCGCCCATCAAATCGCCACTTTCATAGGCAATGTCGAAGCGGGTATCCCATTCACAGGTTCCTGTATTTTTCAGACGCCAGACCTTATTAAAAGCTGTGCCGGGGGCATATTTGGTGCCGTCAGGCACGGTCACGTCCGTAACAAAGCTTGCACGGTAACAAGGCACTGGCTTAGGTGTGGCAGTCGCTTGTGGGAGAATAATCACGGTGGGGACTAAGGGTTTAGTTGTCGGGGTCGCAACCACAGTAATTACCTGGGGTTGCTGGGTTGCTGGTGCTGCTGGCGTAGCCGTGACGACGACCGTCGAGAGCGCCTCTGTGGCCGTGGTTGGTTTGGCTACTTCTGTCATTTGGGCAATGGCCGTAGCAAAAAAACTTTCCGTTGACTTGGCCTGCAGGGTCTGCATGGCCTCCTGGACGTACTGTTCATTGGTCTTGGTTCCCACGCCGGGCATATTACAGCTTGCCAGGACAACCAGTAATCCAAGAGCGATGATGGCAATTGTGATTCTGAACTTAGATTTGTGATTCATAAGAGACTCCTTCAACTCGATTCGTGTACTCTTTAGACGCCCAGACCTGCGAATAAGTTCCTGAGAAA
>WOZB01000240.1:0-6512 GCA_011620445.1 Anaerolineaceae bacterium
GCTGACTAAAAAGCGGTCACATCAAATCATCTTTAAACCCGGCCTCAGAAATGCTAAAGTTGAGATGAGGAATGGAAACATCATCTTCTCAGGTAAGGGGTTGGATGACTTTAGCACTAAACTCCTGCAAAACAGCTTACCCAATTACGTAACCAGGAACGCAGCCGGCGCTTCGTCATGCCATCAGACCTTGAGTGAATGGCTCGAACACCTGCGCGCTTCGCTTGCCATGCGAACCAGTGACGGCCAATTTGCCTATCTGAGGGCTTTCAAACCCCCGCTCACAGCCCATTATCAGTGTCTTTTTAATCCCGAAGCCAAAACCTGGAATGATCAAAAGAAGCTTTGCGCACCAGCCAAACTCCAATCCTTTAAAGATGAAAGCCTGGTTTGGCAGAAACAGTTTGATTTACCCTGGGAGGTGGATTCACTCAGGTATTTGCTTGAGGAACACATCTACACCAATCTCAAACCTGGTGACCAGGTAAACCTGTTTGCCAGCCTTTCAGAAGACCAGGCTGTTCGTGCCAAACTGGAAAAGGAAATTCACAGAAACTGCCGCAAAGCCGGCGCAGATGTCGAATTGACCTTAATTTCTGCATATAAGCAAGGATACAGTTGGTTTGATGAGTACATCATCCCAAAGATAGCCAGGCTTTCGAAGGCCTCAGAGGTGCAAATTGCGTTCGAACCTTTCCTGAGGCCTGGCCAAACGGAGTGGATGGACGAAAATGGAGCCATCCCAACGATCACTTCTGATCGCAAGGACAACCCTGACCTCTGGTTTGACCTGCCGGTGCGCTTTTTGCAGGAACTTTACCCCATCGATGACACGATCGCCCAAAAGACAAAACTCACGCGCGACCAGGTGAAATTTGTGACCTACAATGGGGATGAAGACCTCAGTTATGCGGTCAAGGTGCTGGATGCAAACGGGACCCTACTCTTACAGTCCAGTATGAAGGCTTACACCTCAGAGCGGCCTTATCTGGATGCCTACCCGGAAATCGGCAAAGTGCATCCGGGCACTGGCCACATCCGTGCCGAAGTGAACGGCAAAAAAGTTCTGGATGAAGATATTCATACCGATCTTGAAGCAGTTTGGGATGCCTACCAGGCCGAAGTATTGCCGGCCACACATAAGTTCGTTATGGGTAAGACTGGCGGAAACCCAAAAAACAGCGACCAACCTCTCTTTTCAAGCCTGGTCTTTGATATCGACCTTTCTGAACCAGACTTTAATCTGGCCAGTCGCACTGATCGAATTTCCGCGCTTGATGCCCTGCATGAGGACCTGTATTTTGTAACTCTGGACTACTTCAAGAGCCTGGGTCTGCGCCTGAACAAAGAGAAATTAGACAGTCCCGGCTTGATCTTGCCGCGCATCCGCAAGGCAAGAGGCAAACCGCACTTTTCTGCCTCTTTGTACGACCGCTTGGGGTCCGAACCCTGCATTCTTACTGCCCAGGGCAAAATTTCCTCCCTGGTTGCAGATACTGAGTTGCACCTGCAAGCCGTTGATTTAGAGGAAAAGAACGACGGCTTAACGCTGGTGCTTAATATAGAAGGCCCGCAGGCGCTGAAGCAAGTATTAAACTCCCTGGGATTTTTGCTCAGCAAAGATCTTTTGGAGAATAAACCTGATCCTGGCATCCGGCGCATTCAACCCTGGCTAAACGGAAAAAGACTCAAGGTCTGGAAGATGCCGCAATCTAAAAGTCCTAAAGAGGCAGCGCCAATACCGATCAACGCAATTGACCTCCTCGAAAAGCAGGTGATCGGTTATGAAGACTACTTGGGGATCATTGAGAAACTAAAATCAGTGCCCGGACTGCACATTTACCCAGTTGCCCGCAGTTACCAGGGTAGGCTTATCCACGCCATAGAATTACTGCCTCAATGCCAGGGATGGCGCCCGCGCACAAAATGGATTACCGAACGACCAACGCTCTACATCAACAGCCGTCACCATGCCAACGAAGTCTCCAGCACCAACGCGAGCTTCAGAACCCTCCGTGAGCTCTTAATCAATCCCAAATACCGGGATCTCCCCGAGCAGCTCAACCTGGTGCTCGTACCCTACGAGAACGTTGATGGGGCGGCGATTCACTATGAGTTGCAGAAGGAGAACCCGGAGTGGAAGTTGCACGTGGCGCGCTACAATGCCCTGGGTATGGAGATGGCTTACGGCTATTTCGATGACCAGACCATCCATACCGAATGCATGGCCTTCACTCGCACCTGGCGTAATTGGCTGCCAGACATCGTTGTAGATGATCACGGCGTGCCCAGCCACGAATGGGACCAGCAGTTCTCGGGCTACACTTCCCCCTGGTTTAAGGGTTTTTGGATGCCCCGAGCCTTGCTGTATTCCTACTTCTACCATGTGCAGGATGAAAACTATTTGGCTAACGTGGCAGTCAATAAAGCTATGGAAGCCGTTGTGGCCAAATCTCTGAGGCAAGACGCACAAATAATTGCCATGAACCATGACTGGCGCGAACGTTTCGAAAAGTACGCCCATGCCTGGATGCCGGCGCTCTTCCCTGCTGACTACTTTGAAGACATGATTTCGTACTGGATTCCTTCCCCTTACAACCCTGCCCATCGTTATGTGGCTGTGCGTTACCCCTGGATTACCGCGGTGAGTTTTGTCTCTGAAGTTTCGGATGAAACCGCGCAGGGTGACTATCTGGAGCTCTGCGCAAGGGCGCATATGACTCATGACCTGGCGATTATCGATTGGCTTTGTACCGCTGGAATGGCGTTTGAGAACTCACAAACCTGGCAAGGGGCTTCTGCCCACATCACTCGCCAGAGAAAACGCCCGATTTTCTTTAAAGAATCGGCCGAAAAAAAGGCATGAAAAAGGAGGCTGAAAAAGGTAAATAGGATTTTCTTCGAAGATGTTGTTTGTTAATTCAATTTATTCTTATGGAGGTACAAGTGCTTATTAAACTATTAGGTGTCCTGATCGTAATCCTCGGCTTTGCTTTTAAGCTGGATTCGATCCTGATCATTGTCTTGGCAATGATCGTAACGGCGCTGACCGGAGGCTTGGGCGTGAATGGCTTGCTCGAGACCCTGGGGCAGAGCTTTGTGGCTAACCGTTCGATGGGTATTTTCATTGTTACCCTGCTCGTTGTGGGTACCCTTGAGCGCAACGGTTTGCGCGAATCAGCGGCACGATTGATCGCCAAGGTCAAATCCGCCACAGCCGGCAAGGTTATCTCTGCCTATGCCGTGATGCGCGTCATCTTTGCTGCCTTTAACGTCAGCTTTGGTGGTGTGGCTGGATTTGTTCGTCCAGTCATTATGCCAATGGCCCTTGGTGCAATCAAAGCTAAAGGCTTGGAGCCCGACCCCGACCATGCTGAAGCCATCAAGGGCTTTGCAGCTGGTTCAGAGAATGTGACCTGGTTCTTCGGTCAAGTTCTCTTTGTCGGCGGCAGCGGTGCCCTGCTCGTGCAATCGACCTTGAAAAACCTGGGCTATGAAACGAACCTGGTAGATCTCGCCGCGGTAGAAATCCCGGTTGCCATCTTTGCGACGGTCGTCTATATCATCTACACTCTCATCAATGATCGTCAAATGATGAAGAAGTATTACGGCGGAGGCCAGGTTTCGGCAAGCGAAAAACCTGAGACTCCGAAAGTGGAGGCATAAGATGATCAACTTCTTCTTCTCTGACCCCAAAATTACGATTGCCGCGAAACTGCTGGAAGTTCTATTCTTCCTCATGGGTTTTGTTTGTTTCTTTACGGGTGTGAAAAACCTGACAGATAAAGGAAATAAGAGCAGCCTTGGCACCGGCGTCTTCTGGATTGCCTTAAGCATTGTGCTGGCCTTTGGGCGCTGGATTCCCAACCTGATCAATGGCATCCTTGTCCTGATCATGACCCTGCCAGCGGTTCTGCGCCAGGTCAAGCCCGGCCAGTCCAAACCCGTCGATCCTGCTTACAGTGAAGCCTGGTCAAAAAAGCTAAATATGACCATCTTCATCCCGGCACTTTCCATCGGAACCTTCGCCCTGATCTTCGCTCTTTTCACAAAGCTTGGCGCTCTCGTGGGTATCGGCTTTGGTGTCATCGTGGCCATTGTCACTCTGATGCTTATGAACCACGACAACAAGCTGCCTACCTTCTTTAATGATGCCCGGCGTATGCTTGATATTGTTGGGCCTCTCAGCATGCTCCCGATGCTGCTGGCTTCCCTGGGTGCCATCTTCACCAAGGCCGGTGTAGGTGAAGTCATTGCCCATTATGTTGGTATGATCATTCCACAAGGCAACATTAATATTGGTATCGTTGTCTTTGCCATTGCCATGCCGCTCTTCACCATAGTCATGGGCAACGCCTTTGCCGCAATCACGGTCATCACGGTAGGCATTGGGGCTCCATTTGTCCTCGCCCTGGGCGCCAACCCGACAATTATCGGCATGCTGGCTCTCACCTGCGGTTATTGTGGCACGCTTTGCACGCCAATGGCTGCCAACTTTAATATTGTGCCTGTAGCACTTCTGGATATGAAGGATCGTTTTGGCGTTATCAAGCGCCAATGGATCCCGGCCTTATTTATCCTGGCCTTCCAGATTGGCTACATGCTGCTCTTCAAGTAAATCATAATTATCTGCCTGGAGTCCTGTAGATGGACTCCAGGCTGGTCCTCAATGGAAAGGACCATTCATGCAAACTGAATTAATTGATGGCGCCCGAATTATTATCGGGTCCTGGATAAAAGTACGTAAAAACGAAAAAATTCTGATCCTCATTGACGAAAAATACCACGCGGAAGGGGTTGCTTTATCTCAATGTACCCTTGAAGCGGGGGGTATTCCAACGCTGCAACCCTTGGAAGAAATTACCGCTGATCCGGCCAGGAAAGCAGCCTTCGGAGATTTACTGAAGCAATATGATGCGGCGATCGGGGCCTCGGATTTTTCCCTGATCACCACCGCCCATGTGATCAACGCCTCCCGCTTCGGCACGCGCTTCCTTTCGCTGCCCCTGGTGACCCTTAACGGTAAATCCATGTTGACTTACGATTTCATACGCATGGATCCTAACGAAACCAGGGCGATGGCAGAATGCCTGATCCCGATCTTCGAAGCCAACGACAGCATCCATGTAGTTTCTGAAGCAGGCACTGATATCTGGTTTCGTTATCAAAACCGGAAAACATCGGCGCTTTATGGCCTGGCTGACGTGCCGGGTAAGATCGCTTCAGCTAGTTTTGAGATCTATATTCCCATTGAGGAAGATCAAACTCACGGGCGCTTCATACTGGATGGTTCCATGGGCCAGATTGGCCTGGTGAATAGGCCGGTCACGATTGATTATCAGCACGGGCATATAACTGAAATTCAGGATAACGGCGAAGGCGAGCGATTGAGCACCTATATTAATAAATTCAATGATAAACGCATGCGTGTCGCGGCTGAGTTTGGCATTGGGCTCAACAAGCTTTCTCGTTTGGTTGGCAACTGTTATATTGAAGATGAATCTGCCTATGGCACGTTCCACATTGGCCATGGACGTAACCTTTCCTTGGGCGGTCAACAGGATGCCGCCGGCCATTTTGACCTGGTGATGCGCTCACCAACAATTTTTGTGGGTGAAACTGAAATCATGCACGAAGGCGAGTTGTTGTTATGTCATCAAGGCCTGGTGAGCAATGTTGAGTAATGGGCCGCAAGCCGCCCATAGGCTTGGTTTGGAGGTCATCGAGATTGCCACACTGGAGCTCTTTGCAGGTATTTCGCGAAAGGCGACCACGGAAAACCATTTCAAGGTCGCCCAGGAATTGGCGAGTGACTTTGTGAACGTACAGCCCCGATTACGCTATCGCAGCTCACCTCATGTAATGGTCACCATGACCAAGGCTAAAAATGCCGCGGGAGAATTTGATTATTTTATCGGCGAAAAAGTGCAGCAAGCCGCCCAGGATAAAGGCGTTGAGGTAGTTTCGCTTGAACCTGGTCTGTATGCTCAATTGCGGGTAAAGAAGAATCCTTCCTTTTTGTTGGGTTGGCGCTTGGCGAGGGTACGCAAAATTTTCTATTCCAATTTTCTACCATCCTCCCCTTATGAAAAGTCAGAGAGATTTGATGAAATGGAATACTATGGTTATGAGAGCCAGCTGCACCCTAAGCGAGCTCAGAACATGACCCTCCTCATTCCTCTCAAGAAAAAGACTGAGAATTAACCCAGTGCTTCTTTTTAGCGCCTCCTCTATCTAAAATTTTGACTCTATTGTGTATTTCTTATGCGCAGTTAAGGCAACCTGTCAATATTTGATTTTCAGAAAGACGCAGGCGAAAAATTGCAGTGGACCAGCCTGGTTATTCCTGTGAATTCCACAACCTCAGCATAAGAACCGGCAAGGCTCGGAGTAATTGAGGCGAGCCAAAATCACGCTTCATTGTTGGAAATCTGAAAAAACGCTGCCCCTCTGCTCTTCAGAAACTGTCTCTTCAGAAACTTCGAGAAGTGTGATAAAATATTAACCTTAAG
>WOZB01000240.1:6612-12099 GCA_011620445.1 Anaerolineaceae bacterium
TCAGAAACTGTCTCTTCAGAAACTTCGAGAAGTGTGATAAAATATTAACCTTAAGAGCCTTCTCAAAACTCGTTCTGGCAGAATTGGCATTTCCGATGTATAATGGTTAGTCCAATTCCAACGAATAGATATTCAAACTATTGACTCGTGATCCATTTTGGTATATACTAATAATTTGCGCCTTACCCATAAACCCACGCACTGGCTTTACTATGCCTGTGCGTTTTACTCATTGTTTAGGAGAAGTGAATGACCGATCTGATGCTTCCAAAGAATTACTCCCGCATCCCCGTGGGGCTCCCACTCCCTGACCTTATTCAGGTCCAACTCGACTCCTTCAAACGCCTAAAAGACTATGGCCTGGGTGAACTCTTTAACGAGATTTCCCCGATCGTATCCTACCAAAACGAATTACGGCTGCACTTCCCCAGTGACACCCCCCTCTCAAAGGAATTCGGTCTGAGGTATTGGTTTGAAGCACCCAAAAATTCCATTGAAGAATGCCTGGAACGGGATCTGACATATTCTTGCCCGCTTTACGTCTCTGTTCTCCTGGAAGGTTCTGACCTGGCTGAAAAAGTGAAGCAGGATATCTTCCTCGGTGACTTCCCCGAAATGACCGAAAAAGGCACCTTCATTATTAACGGTACCGAGCGCGTGGTTGTTTCACAGCTGATCCGTTCACCTGGTGTCTACTTCGAAGCCGAATCTGACCGCTCAACCGGTCGCATGATGGCTACCGCCAAAATGATTCCTGACCGTGGCGCTTGGATGGAGTTTGAGACCCGCAGGAATGATTTCATCATCCTTAAATTTAACCGCAAGCGTACTGTGCCGATCACCATCTTCCTGAGGGCTTTGGCCGGTGTGGATGATGGCATGCTCGACAACCCGCTTAAGTCAGGCACCAACGAGGAAATCCTCGGTCTCTTTGCGGATGTAGATAACGACCCCGACCATTCTTACATCGAATCCTCCTTCCAGCAGGAACCCAACCTGAGCGAGAACCCCAACCATAGCATTGCCCAGGCCGCCATGATTGAATTCTTCAAGCGCCTGCGCCCTGGTGAACCCCCTACCCTGGATAACGCCACCAACAATATTAAAGAACAGCTCTTTGACCCACGCCATTACGACCTGGAGTTGGTCGGCCGCTATAAGCTCAACCAGAAACTGGACCTGAGCGATTTCGTGCCCAGCAATCACCGCATGGTCACCAAGTGGGATATTATCCGCCTCATCCGTCACATGATTGAGATTAACAACGGAAGAGCACGCCCCGATGATATCGATCATCTCGGCAACCGCCGCATCAAAACCGTGGGTGAGCTCATTCAAAACAAATTGCGTGTAGGCCTTCGCCGCATGGAACGCGTTATTAAAGAACGTATGTCCATCCGCGATGCCGGCACTGCTGCTTCCCCTATTTCCCTGGTCAACATCCGGCCCTTGGTTGCCTCCCTGCGCGAGTTCTTCGGCTCAAGCCAGCTCTCCCAGTTCATGGAAGAAACCAACCCGCTCTCTGAGTTGCGCCACAAGCGCACCCTCTCTGCCCTTGGCCCTGGCGGCTTGCGCCGTGAGCGTGCCGGCTTTGACGTCCGCGATGTGCACACCAGCCATTACGGCCGCATCTGCCCGATTGAGACCCCTGAAGGCCCGAACATTGGTTTGATTGGCCGTCTGGCCTCTTATGCCCGTGTAAACGAATTGGGCTTTATAGAAACCCCATACCGCAAGGTCTACCGCGTCATGAAGAGCAATGACCCCAATCTCGTCGGCCATCTTCTGCGCCAGGATGTCAAAAATCCCAAGACCGAAGAAGTGATCGCGACGGCAGAAACCCGGGTTACCCCGGACCTGTTGAAGAAAATTGCCAAACTGCCGGTTCAAAACATCGAGATCCGCCCCTACGTCAGCGACGAGTATATCTATCTTTCAGCAGATGCTGAAGATAAGTACAAAATAGCCCAGGCCAACGCCCCGATGAACGAATACCACGAATTCATCAAACGCAACACCTGCCGCTGGCACGGTGAGTTCCTGATTACGGACTACGAAGAAATTGACTACATGGACGTAGCCCCCGGCCAGGTTGTGGGTATTTCTGCTGCGCTCATCCCATTCCTCGAGCATGATGATGCCAACCGCGCCCTGATGGGCTCGAACATGCAGACCCAGGCTGTGCCATTGCTGCGCCCCGAAGCCCCAATTGTTTCTACCGGGATGGAAGGTGTCGCGGTTGCGGATTCAGGCCAGGTAATCATCGCTGAAGAAGATGGCGAAGTGATTTCGGTCACTGGCGATGCCCTCGTTGTCAAACAGAAGAGCGGCGACTTGCGCTACTATAAACTGCGCAAATACCAGCGCTCAAATCAGAGCACCTGCATCGATCAGCGCCCCGCTGTCAGTAAAGGTCAGCTTGTCCACAAAGGCGATGTCATTGTTGACTCTTCCTCCACGGATGACGGCAAATTGGCTCTCGGCCAAAACGTTTTGGTTGCTTTCGTCGCCTGGGAAGGCTTCAACTTTGAAGACGCGGTCATCATTTCTGAACGCCTCGTCCAGGAAGATCGCTATACCAGCATCCATATTGAAAAATATGAACTGGAAGCCCGCGACACCAAATTAGGCCCCGAAGAAATCACCCGTGAAATCCCCAACGTTGGTGATGACACCATCCGAGATCTGGATGAGAGCGGTATTATTCGCGTCGGTGCCGAAGTTGGCCCCAATGACATCCTGGTCGGTAAAATTACCCCCAAGGGTGAAAAAGAACTCACCCCCGAAGAGCGCCTGCTGCGCGCCATCTTCGGTGAGAAATCCCGCGACGTCAAAGACACCTCCCTGCGCATGCCCCATGGCGAACGCGGCATCGTGGTGGACGTCAAAGTTTTCACCCGTGAAGAAAGCAGCGATCTCTCTGCTGGCGTAGACAAAATGGTGCGCGTTTCCGTAGCCCAGCGCCGCAAGGTAACCGCTGGCGATAAGATGGCCGGCCGGCATGGCAATAAGGGTGTTGTTTCCCGTGTGCTTCCCGTTGAGGATATGCCTTACCTCGAAGACGGTCGCCCGGTGGATATCATCCTGAACCCACTCGGCATCCCAGGCCGTATGAACATCGGCCAGGTGCTTGAAACCCACCTTGGTTGGGCTGCCAGCAAATTGGGCTTCCGCGCCATTACTCCTGTCTTTGACGGCGCCACTGAAGAGGAAATCGAAGCTGAACTTGCGCGTTCCTGGCTGATTGAAGAAGCCTGGCGTGTCACTGGCGAGCAGGCCTGGGACTGGATTGGCAAGATTGAACACTCTCCTGAGGACGTTAAGGATGACGATGAAGTTCGTCTGCTTTACCTCGAACAGAAGTTAGCTGGCAAGGGTTACGACCTGTACGCCCTGAAGGAAAATCAGATTCTTGCCCGCCGTGCTGCCATGAATGAATGGCTCCTGGATAATGGCTTTGACCCCAAAACCATCACAGCTTTCCCTGAGGATAACCTTGCGGTCCCTGACCGTGACGATCAGGACCTGCGGGCTTTATACGCCTGCTACACCCTCTGGGGCAAGAAACTTGGCAAAGAGTTCGAAACTGAAGCCATGGAAAAAGCTCGTCTGGCCGCCACAAAGAAGGGCGACCTCTGGAAAACCAATATGACTTTTGCTGAGATGGATAAGATCGGCAAAAATATCATGCTTGAAACTGGCGAAGCAGACCCGACTATCGGCAAACAAAAACTTCGCGATGGCCAGACTGGCGACTACTTTGACCAACCCGTTACCGTGGGTTACATGACCTTCCTTAAACTGCATCACCTGGTTGAAGACAAAGTGCATGCTCGTTCAACGGGCCCATACAGCTTGGTTACCCAGCAGCCTTTGGGCGGTAAAGCTCAGTTCGGCGGCCAGCGCTTCGGCGAGATGGAAGTTTGGGCGCTTGAGGCTTACGGCGCTGCCCACACCCTGCAAGAAATGCTGACCGTGAAATCTGATGATGTCATCGGCCGTACCGCAACTTACGAAGCCATTGTCAAGGGCGAACCGATTGACGAGCCCGGTATGCCAGCTGCATTCCGTGTACTGGTCAAGGAACTGCAATCCCTCAGCCTGGCTGTTGAAGCGATCATGGAAGATGGCGATGTGCTGCGCTTTGGCAAGGACGATGAGCGTAATTCGATGCCTCGCATTCCCACCTCCCTCACGGGCGTCGGCTCAGACTTGATGGATAAAATGGACTTTAGCGGCCTGAGAGACCTTTCTGGTGATCTTGGCGGCGGTTTGGGCGCAGGCCTTGGCGCTGGTTTGGGAACAGCCCCCCTGGGTAAGTTCTCAATTGCCGACCTCTCCTCCATGACGGCTCTGCCGGATGACGAAGAAGACAAACCTGAAGAGCTTTAGCTCTCACTACGTCAAAGATTTTTAGTTTGAATAGGCCACCTTGCGGTGGTCTATTTTTATCTCAATGGGTCATCCCGAGGCCCTGCTGAAGGATCTGTTTTTCCTCAATCCCCTAAGGCCTTCAAGCAAATTTGGTAGAGCTTGTATCTATCTTTTTACGGGCATGCACGCGCTCAATCACCCCCAAACTCAGGCGTTCCGCCTCAACAACCTCAAAGCCCAGGCTTTCCAGCTGCAGCAGCGGCCGGCGCCGAAAGTGCTCGCCATGGGCAGGGATGGAGTAAAGCTCCAATAACCACTGAAGAACCCGCACGAGGAAACTGCTGGAAATGATGTGATCGGCCAGCAGCAGCCTGCCCCCGGGTTTGAGCACGCGCTGCATCTCTGCCAGGGCTTGGCGCTCATCCTCAACGCCGCACAAGGCGTAAGTGCAGACCACCGAGTCAAAACTGGCTTCCGCGTAGGGCAGGGCCAGCGCATCCCCTTGCGTATAGGTGACGTCAAGATTCAACTGGGGAGATTTGTTGAGGGCGCCCTGCATCATCAGCCGGCTGAACTCGAGCCCGAAAAGATCTGTCTCCGGCGGGTAGAAATCCAGGTTTAGCCCCGTGCCGATGGCCACCTCCAGCGTTTTTCCGCTTGCCCGGCTGCCCACCCAGGCCCGGCTGCTCGCCAAAAAGCGCCTGTCTACAGCAGAAATGGAGCGGTCATAGCTGCTGGCGGTGGTTTTCCAGTAGTTTTTTTGCTTTTGCCTTGCTTCCTGGTTGAGCATATTGCCTCAATTATAAATTGCGCTGCTTTTCACTTCCTCAATACCTTAGGCAGGGTCATTGGGTTCAAGGCTTATACTTCGATTTGCCGAAGGGAACCGCCCTGTAATCATGGACGATAAACACAATGACTTTGATGATTTCGTCGGTTACGTTGCCATGGTCAATAGCGAAAATTCGTCGCTGAGCGGTTGCGGATTTTTCACACCCACCCTTATCACTGTTTTGCTAAATCTTTGCCTCCTCTCCACCTGTTTGGGAGGCAAGTAGACTTGTTATCCTGGCATTTACAGAGAACTTAGAAATCTGCTTTGCTCTTAGGTAG
>WOZB01000096.1 GCA_011620445.1 Anaerolineaceae bacterium
TCGAGTTCGACTTGCTTGGCTCGTTCTTCAGCCTGGTTGAGAATGTCTTTGGCAGTAAGCTGGTTTTTTTCCTGCTCTGCCTGTAGTTTGGAGCGGGCGATTAAATAACCCACCACCAAACCGAGCACAATTCCGATGATCGCTGCCAGGATCCAGAACAGGGGGTTGCCCAACTGGCCAAGCGGCGCGCTAAATAGAGTGTAGTTCATGGTGTCAATTGCTCCGTTTTATAGTTTGTCTTGTTCTAATTCTTGCCATAATTGCTTGCTTGCAGCCTTGGCTGTTTCAAAATTAAATCCGCGCCTGGCAAGGGCTGCCCCGAGCTTCAGCATAAAATCTTTCTGTGCCAGCCTGGCGTAGCGCCTGGCCAGTTTACGCCCCGCTTCCAGGGCTAAGGCATCATCGTCCAAATTGGCGTTCTTTAAAGCTTCATCAGCCGTCTCGCGATAGATGCCTTTGCGCAGCAGTTCGTAATGCATCTGTCTGCTGCTTCGCGGGCGAAATGTCACCCGATTGTTAATCCAATCTTCGGCAAAACGTTGATCGTTGAGGTAGCCTTCAGTTTGTAAACGTGCATTTACTTGAGTAATTTGATCTGGTGCGTACCCTTTATCTTGTAGGAAGCGTTCCAGTTCCTGAGCCGAACGAGCCCTGAAACTGAGAAAGTGCAGCGCGCGCCGATAAGCGGTCTCAAGCACATCTTTTTTTTGCAGTCCGGTGATTTCTTCGGGGAAGAGAGTCTGGCCTTCTTGAAGCCAAACAGCTGTGAGGCGGTCTAAAGAAAAAGCGTATTCCCCATCCAAATGGATATTTAATCGCTCTTTATGCCGCTTTTGCGGTTCGATGGCAGTAATTTTCCGATCGACACGCATCAAAAAGCCACTCTTTCCACTGCGGCTTCGGAAGGATCTTTGGGGCTTGATGGGTGAGCGCCCGGAGGATTTTCGGAATTCTTAGTTAACTTACGCTACGCAGACAAATCCTCATTTGCATATGCTCCTAAGGAGCATTTATCTAAACCATCATCCGGAAATTCCGGTAAGAAAATCCAAACCAAACCTTTTCAGGTCAAAAGCCGCAGAAAACCAAATCTGCAAAAATAAATGTTAAAGAAATTATACACGAAAATGGTAATTAAGCTCCTCCTCAATTGCACCCCAATTGCGCATAACCGCAGATCGACCTCAATTGTCTTTGTGAATGAAAAGTGCTATTATATGAACACCAGATTAACGTTGACAATTTGATGCAATTTGCATCCATACAATTGACATCAAAAAATATTCTGGGTAAGAAAAGATTCTCTTTCAAGACGTATTTGAGGAACCATAGAAACACATACAAAAAAAGGAGTAAAGCATGTATAAGAAGTCGTTGTTCAGTGTAATAAGCTTGCTGTTGGTGCTTGGAATCATCTTGGCAGCTTGCACAACTACTGCCGCACCGACAACAGCACCTGCCAGTGGTCACAAAACCGAGCCTGCTGCTCCTGCAACACCAATGGCTGCAGCCGATATTGTGGTCGCTGGAGTCGTTTTCCAGGATGACCAGTTTATGAAATCGATGTCGCAAGGTTTCCAGGACGCTGGCAATACTCTGGGTGTCAAGCAAGTCATCCTTGGCAACTCCAGTAATGACCAGTCTAAAGAGACCGAATTGATCAATACTTACATTTCACAGGGCGTGAATGGAATTGCCATTGCTCCATTGAGCCCAACAGTATCCATCGAAGCCCTTAAGCAAGCAAATGATAAGGGTGTAGCCATCGCGTTGACAAATTCTGGTGGGTTCACGGATGTGGGCTTCATCGTTGGTGGCTACATGAGTGACAACCGTGCTAATGGCAAGATTGTTGGTGAAGCTGCCGTTAAATTCATCAAAGATAGTGGTCTGACTGGCACCATCAATGTTGGCATCGATGATTACGATCACCAAAAACCAGAAGAGTCTTCGTTGCGTTATGGTGGTTTTGAAGATGCCCTCAAGGAAGCCGGGGTTGATTACAAGATCGTAGCGCATGTGTCCGCAGAATTGCAGGATACGGCCTTGACGAAAGTCACAGATATGCTGACTGCCAATCCCGAGATGCAAATTATCTTCGCCTGCAATGAAGGCGGAACCATAGGTTCAGCTCAGGCTGTGAAGCAGGCTGGCCTTACTGGTAAAGTCGCAGTCTTTGGTTACGACGGTTCCGATCAAATAACACAAATGATTATTGACGGTGATTTGCAGGCAGCTGTTGCCCAGGACCCTTACGGACAAGGCGTTGCAGCCATGACCGACCTGGTCAATTTCCTGATGGGAAAACCCGGCTCGTCTGTTGGCAAGTTGACCATCGCCCCCGGGATACTGCTTTCGGCAACTGACAAAGCAGCCGTGAATAAGTGGCGTGTCGATAACGCTCTTCCAGAACTACCTATCGAATAAGAAGACTTGACTCAAAGATAGGATAACGAACAGGAAGGCGCATTCCCGCCTTCCTGTTTCAAAAAATTTCTGCGATTATATTAGATTATTTGCATTGTTTTTTGTGAGTAAAGGCAGGGAATGGTGACAGGATC
>WOZB01000015.1 GCA_011620445.1 Anaerolineaceae bacterium
GCATAGAAGTGGATGTGTTGGCAGCCGCGATGCGAGTGCCAGTGGTACCGATCATCGCATCAAAAAATCAAGGCTTAAAAGAGTTGATTGATGTAGCCCAAAAGCTGAAGGAAAACCAAGTTCCTTTCGCACCCAATCGCCC
The DNA here is from genome assembly GCA_011620445.1 of Anaerolineaceae bacterium. GTDB lineage: Bacteria > Chloroflexota > Anaerolineae > Anaerolineales > Anaerolineaceae > Mesolinea. Next base: position 143 of record WOZB01000015.1, read on the forward strand.
GGATATCAGTCCTGAACATCAACCTGTGCTGAGGGAAATTACCTCCTTGATCACCGGCCAAGTTCCACAACCTTATCATGTGGATTGGGTGGCGCTCAAACTATTGGAAGGCGACAGCGAAGTCATGGAAATGGTGGAACAAGCAGCGCCAAAGGCTTGGCCTCGTATTCAGACTTTATTGTCGCAGCACGAGGATGCCATCCTCGACATAACAGGAGGTAGATATGAGTGGATCGCCCGAATGGTACGTGCTGCGGTTGTTCGGCCAAGACCGGGAACAATCGTTATAACCGATCGTTTGGATCGAATTGCTATCCATCCATTTTGGGGATTGGTTCTGCTCATTGGCATATTGGGTATGGTATTCTGGTTAACTTACCAAGTTGCAATGCAGATCGTGGGTTGGTTGGACTCGGCGATCATTGTCCCATTGGCTAATGTGGTTAGCGTTGCGCTGGCAAATGCGCCGCTATGGTTTTCTGGACTGATCGTAGATGGGTTGATAGGTGGGGTAGGCACTGTATTGACTTTTTTGCCGATTTTAATCGTATTTTTTACAGTGTTGGGAATTTTGGAAGATATAGGATACCTGACCAGAGCTGCCTATGTGATGGATCGTTATATGCATTGGATGGGATTGCATGGACGCTCTTTTCTACCATTATTTTTGGGGTTTGGTTGTAATGTACCTGCGGTAATGGGAACACGGATTGTTGAAGATCGCCGCGCTCGGCTGCTTACGATTCTACTAGTACCGCTCGTACCTTGTGCGGCACGATTAGCGGTTGTTTCATTTCTGGCGCCCGCTTTTTTTGGAACCGGAGCAGCGTTTGTCACATGGTTGTTAGTTATTGGCAATCTGATCCTTCTGGTCTTCGTTGGCATTGCCATCAACCGGCTTTTATTTAAAGGAGTTCACACTCCCTTCATCATGGAAATTCCACTTTATCATGTTCCAAATGCTCGCACAATTGGAATTTATGTATGGCAAAACATTCTTGCGTTTATGAAAAAAGCAGGCTTACTCATTGTGATCGTTTCCGCGATTGTTTGGGCTTTCTCTTGGTTCCCTGCTGGAAACATAGATAACAGCCTGCTGGCTGGGCTGGGGCGTTGGTTGGAACCACTTGGCCACCTGATGGGATTAAATGATTGGCGTCTTATTGTCGCTCTGCTCACCAGTTTTGTCGCAAAGGAGAATACCATTGCATCTCTGGGTGTTCTATATGGAATGAGCGATCAATCCGTTGGATTGGCGGCCAGGGTTGGGGCAACACTGACTCCGGCTGCAGGCTTGTCTTTCCTGATGGTACAGATGCTATTCATTCCGTGTGTGGCAACCGTGGCTGTAATTAAACAAGAAACTGATTCTTGGAAATGGACTGCGTTTAGTGTAATACTGCAGTTGGCAATTTCATTGATTGCAGGTGTGTTTGTCTATCAGCTGGCTGCCCTATTAAATTGGGGAATGTAAAATGTTGAGAAATCTGCTCCGCTTGCTTGCAGAAAGTGATGGCATACAAAGTGTCTCGACACTGGCGCGTAATCTTAATGTCAGCGATGAATTAGTGCAACTAATGATCGCGGATCTGACCTGGCGGGGTTATATTCAACCCGCGAATACCAACTTTACCTATCACTGTAACTCCTGTCCGACAAGAAAGATATGCGCCTCGAGGAATCCTGCCAAAATATGGACAGTCACGCAAAAAGGATACCGCTTGATAAATTTAAAATAGGGGCGAGTTTATTTGCCAGGCTTCATAACTTTTTGATCGAGTAATGAGAGCAATTCCTGACCATACATGAAAAGAGGTCGAAGGAAGAATGACGACGAAAATAATTTGCGTGGTGAATGACACTGTAAAAGAAGACTCAAACTTGCATAGTGAACATGGCCTTTCTTTTTGGATTCAAACGGAAAAGGGAGTTGTTCTGCTGGGTACCGGCCAGACTGCAGCAGTGTTGTCTCACAACCTGAAGGTGCTGGATCTTTTACCTCAACACATTGACATGTTGGTTTTAAGCCATGCCCATTATGATCATACAGGCGGGTTAGAAGCGATCCTTTCGCGTAGTACCAACCTGACACTCTTTGCTCATCCTGATATCTTCCGCCCCCGTTACTCTCTTCGGCAAGGGGAATATCGATCGATTGGTTTGGCGTATGAACAGTTTTCTTTATCCCAACGAGTCAAATTGAATCTCAGTGACACCCCCACTGAAGTCGTCCCCGATCTTTGGACAACGGGAGGAATTTCAGAGCGTCCTGAGCCAGTAGGGGGTAGCCTTCACTTGTTTATTCAAAATGGGGTTGATTGGCAACCAGATCCCTATCGTGATGATATTTCTTTGGTGTTAAAAACAAATCAAGGCCTGGTCGTAATTTGTGGTTGCTGCCATGCC
>WOZB01000084.1 GCA_011620445.1 Anaerolineaceae bacterium
GGCTACATCCTCCCATTTATCTTTATGGGAGGGCTTTTCTACTTCTTTATCCGTCAGGCACAAGGCTCGAATAACGCGGCCATGTCTTTTGGCAAATCCAAAGCCAAGATGCTGACGGGCGAACATCCAACCGTTACCTTTGCTGATGTTGCAGGGGTTGATGAAGCCAAAGGTGAACTTGCGGAAATTGTTGAATTTCTAAAAGAACCTCAGAAATTTATCGCTTTGGGCGCTAGAATTCCAAAAGGTGTTTTGCTGATTGGTGCCCCCGGTACTGGTAAAACCTTGATGGCCAAGGCTGTCTCTGGTGAAGCTGGTGTACCCTTCTTCTCCATTTCTGGTTCGGAATTTGTGGAAATGTTCGTTGGGGTTGGTGCCAGCCGTGTGAGGGATCTCTTTGACCAGGCTAAAAAACATTCACCCTGTATCGTTTTTGTTGATGAAATTGATGCTGTTGGCCGTCAACGCGGAACGGGTTTGGGCGGCAGCCATGATGAACGCGAGCAGACGCTCAATCAAATGTTGGTTGAAATGGACGGCTTTAACACAGATACTAATGTAATAGTTATCGCTGCGACCAACCGCCCGGATATCTTGGACCCAGCGCTTTTGCGCCCTGGTCGTTTTGACCGCCGTGTTACCTTGGACCGCCCTGACATGAATGGCCGTTTTGAAATTCTCAAAGTGCATGCCAAAGGAAAACCCCTGGCATCCAATGTGGACCTGCAAATTATCGCCAGGGCAACCCCAGGATTTGTCGGCGCGGACCTCGAAAACCTGATTAATGAGGCCGCAATTCTTGCCGCCCGCCGCAACAAGAAAGTAATTGAACAAACTGAAATTGAAGAAGCCATTGAACGCGTTATCGCTGGCCCAGAGCGCAAAAATCGCCTGATTAATCCCGGTGAAAAGCGCATCATTGCCTATCACGAAGCCGGGCATGCCATCGTCATCAGTACTTTGCCTGAAGGTGATCCTGTCCAAAAGGTATCGATCATCTCTCGTGGTATGGCTGGTTGTTACACGATCTCCTTACCCGAGGAAGACCGCATGCTTGATTCACGCAAGAAAATTATTGCACAAATGGTTGGTTTATTAGGCGGCCGGGCAGCAGAAGCTTTGATTTTTGATGATATAACTTCTGGTGCTTCGAACGATATCGAGAACGTAACCAAGTTGGCTCGCAAAATGATTACCCGCCTTGGCATGAGCACAGATCTCGGCCCGAGGGTCTTCGGACAACAGGATGAAATGGTCTTTTTAGGCCGCGAAATTAGCGAACAAAGAGATTATTCAGAATCAGTAGCTGAAAGAATTGACCGCGAAGTGCAGACGCTGGTCACCAATGCTTATGATGAAGCCTCCCGAATTCTCACGATGCATAAGGCAAAGCTTATTGAGGTAGCCGAAAAATTGTTGGAAGTGGAAACCCTGAGTCGCGAGCAATTTGAACAAATCTTCCCAACTCCAGTCAAAAAGAATCAAGGAATACCGCAATTGCAGCAGAGTTCTGGAGCCTAGATCGTGAACTAACTTAAAGGAGCGCGTTTTCCTAAAAATGGAAACAAACTCAGTCAAATAACCAGTTTTGAATTTGACCCAGAATTTTTTGAAGCAGTTCTGGGTCATTTGCTTTAAACCAATGAATAGCAGGATCGTTAGGTTTGAACCAGTTCGCCTGGTGCCGTATAAACTTGCGGGTATTCCTTCGAATGAGCTGGATGCATTCATCCAGGCTGATCTCTCCACTAAGATAATCCAAAACTTCTGTGTAGCCGATTACACCAATACGGCGCAGTTGGGCTGCTTTGCCTGCCGCTACCAAATCGTGAACTTCAGCTACCAAGCCGGCTTCAAACATACCCTGAATGCGTTCATCTGCTCGGGCATACAGTTCTTCACGTGGCCATTCAATTCCGATTGAAAACGAGTCGTAGGGTGATCTGCCGGAACGTTTCAACTCTGAAAACCGCCTACCGCTCAAAAATAGTACTTCAAAAGCTCGGATAACCCGGCGGTGATTGCGATAGTCGATGGATTTTGCGGCTTCCGGGTCCAATAGCAGAAGTTTTTCGTGCAACACATCAAAGCCCAGTGAATCACCCCACTCACCTATAGCTATACGCAACCGCTCATCCCCCACTTGCTCAGGAACTTGCCAACCTTGGGTTATAGAGCGTAAATACTGACCGGTTCCACCTACCAAAATCGGCAATTTACCTTTGGAATGGATAAACCTGATCGAATCCATGCTTGCTTTTTGGAATTCGCCAAGACTCCAGGGCTGGTCGATTGATGTGACATCCACCAGGTGGTGAGGTATGCGATTACGTTCACCGCGATCAGGTTTGGCAACCCCAATATTGAGCTCCTGATAAAAACTGCGCGAATCCGCTGAAATGATTTCTCCATCCAGGGCTTCTGCAATCTGAACCGCTAGCCCGCTTTTGCCTGACGCGGTCGGCCCGACAACCATCACTAATTTGGGTAAGTTAGCTACCATCGGCGGGTCCTAATGATTCATAGTGGAAGAACTGGGGCTGGCCATTTTTCCACAGCTCGACCACGATCAAATCGAGCTGCCATTCAGGTTCCTTTTCAAATCTGGCAAGGTAGGCATCGATTGCCTTTAGAAGACTTCCTAATTTCCGCTTGTGTACCGCATCCTCTCCAAGCCCAAATTGGACTGCCCGCCGTGTTTTTACTTCCACGAAATGCAGGATATCTGAATGCTCAGCAATTATGTCAAGTTCCTGATGCCCAGCCCGAAAGTTGCGTTCGAGAATTTTGTAGCCCCTGGCTGCCAAATAATTAGCCGCCAGAGTTTCACCTTGCGTACCCAGCGATTTGTTATGAAGGGCATCTGATTTCATCATTCCTAAAGTATAACCAAAGTAGATCTCGCAGAAATATCTCATGATGGGAAAAACTCATCGAATGGTATAAAATTGAGCCATCCTGTTGGAGGAAGAATGGCGACTGCAGAAATCGTAACAATCGGGACAGAATTGCTATTAGGGGAGATAAACGATACAAACTCACGCTACATCGCCAGAGCCCTGCGGGATATTGGGGTGGATATCTATCGTATCACTTCGGTTGGGGATAATGCCGCCCGCATCACAGCTACGTTACAGGAGGCCTTGATGCGTTCCGATTTTGTCATTACAACCGGGGGTCTTGGACCAACTGTTGACGATCCAACCCGGCAAGCCATTGCAGATGTGTTCAATGTGCCTCTCGAGTATAAATCAGAGTTGTGGGATGAGATCCTTGAACGATTCACGCGTTACGGGCTCATGCCGACTGAAAACAATAAACGACAGGCTTTTGTACCGGAAGGTGCCTTAGTCATCAGCAATCCAGTAGGCACCGCCCCGGCTTTTATATATGAATTGGGAGCAAAGACCACTATCTCACTGCCAGGTGTTCCAAAAGAAATGGAACATTTACTCAATAACTTCGTTTTAGGCTACCTGAAACGCCGCTACAAACTTCAGGAATCGGTTATAAAAGCTGTCGTTGTGCACACAGTCGGAAAAGGTGAATCGGCCATCGATGAGTTGGTTGGGGATCTGGAAAAGCTGAAGAACCCAACCGTTGGCCTGTTGGCTCATCCCGGGCAGACTGATATCCGAATCACAGCTAAGGCCAGTTCCCAGGCAGAAGCGGAGCAAATGATCAAGCCTGTTCTTGAGATTGTCAGGGAGAAACTGAAGCCCTTTATTTACGGTGAGGACGAGACCTCGTTGGAATCCGTTGTGGCAGCCGGTTTATTGGCATTAGGAAAACGCCTGGCGATTATTGAGTATGGCACAGACTCAGAGTTGTTTACCCGGCTCAATCCACTAGCTCCCGAGCTTACTATCGGTCAGGCCATGGGTATGGAACCTTCTAACGAGAGTTTGAAAACCCTTATGAAGGATATCAGCGACCAGAAAACTGCAGATTTCATTTTGGGCATTCGCGTGCGCGAAAATGAGAGCAAGTCAGATATTTTGCTGACCTATTTTGATGGCAAAGGTTATTCGGAAACTGAAAGGTCCTATGGCGGGCCGATGGGCGATGCCAGGCTTTGGGGTGTCAATACCGCTTTGGATCTGCTAAGGAAAAAAATGAATTTGGTTAATCTGTAAATTGAAAGGAGAGAATATGCCAAATGTTGACACAATTCTCCACAATGCCGTTGTCCTTACCATGGACAAAGAATTTCGCATATTTGAACCAGGCGCTGTGGCGGTTAAGGACAATCTGATTGTTGCAGTTGGACCTGAGACTGAGATATTAAATGGCTTTGAAGCTGCCCATTTAGTGGACTGCCAGGGTAAAGTTCTGATGCCAGGTATTATCAATACACACACACATGTACCGATGACCCTGCTACGTGGCCTGGCGGATGATTTGCGCCTGGATGTATGGTTGATGGGTTATATGATGCCAGTAGAACGTGAATTCGTGACCCCCGAATTCGTGAGGTTAGGAACAAAACTGGCCTGTGCCGAAATGATCCGCTCGGGTGTGACCGCGTTCGCGGACATGTACTACTTCGAAGACGCAATTGCCGAAACAACCGCAGAAGTTGGCATGCGAGCCTGGGCTGGCCAGACAGTCATGAAATTCCCAGCCCCTGACGCCAAATCATACGAAGATTCTCTGGCTCTTTGCGAGGCCCTGATCAAGAAATGGAAAGGTCACCCACTGATTGTACCGGCCATTGCCCCGCACGCAGTCTATACCTGCCCTGCCGAGGTACTTATGGCTTGTGCCAAAATGGCCAAACAATACGATGTTCCCATCCATTTCCATGTTGCGGAAACATCCTCCGAAGTGGAAACCCTGCGTAATGCCGAGGGAATGCCGGTTGTGCCTTATATCAAAAAACTGGGCATGCTGGATGTCAAATTGCTGGCTGCTCATTGTGTTTACGTGGATGAAGGTGAAATCCGCACCATGCTGCATTACAACGTGGGTATTGCCCATAACCCTTCATCAAACCTCAAATTGGCATCTGGTTTTGCGCCGATAAAGAGAATGCTGGAACTGGGCTGCAATGTTGGCGTGGGAACGGATGGAACGGCTTCCAACAACGATCTGGACATGTTCGAAGAAATCAGATTAGCCAGTTTTGTCGCTAAGGCGCATTCAGGAGATCCCACTGCCCTGCCTGCCAGGCAAGCGCTTGAGATGGTGACCATTCAAGGGGCGCGCGCCATGCATATCGCTGACATTACCGGATCACTGGAAGCCGGCAAGCGGGCTGATTTAATTACCGTTGAAGTTGACTTGGTGCACAATTCTCCTAGATTTCGAAGGGATCCGAATGGAATTTATGCCCAGCTAATTTATGCTGCAAAGGCTGCTGATGTGCGTGATGTGATGGTTGAAGGCAAGTGGCTGATGCAGGATAAGCAGTTGATGACCATTGATGAGAAGGCCGCGCTTCAGGAAGCCCAAGTGCTTGCTGTCAAAATTGACAATTTCTTGAAAGGCCGTGAAGAGTCAGTCATCTCCAAACTTATCGCTATCGGCGGAGCCGCCGAAATGGAATCGTTTGAAGTGCAATCCAAGGTGAGAGTAGATGACCTGGATGAAATCGAAAAAGCACTCTTTATTCCCGAAATTGAAATTGTGCGCGTGCGGCACTATCATGAATTCGATAGCTACTTTAGCTTTGAAGACCCAAGCCAGGGACGTTTGCGCTATCGGGAAGATGAGTTCATTGATGAGAATGGGAAAATCACCAACGTACGTTCAAGATTGACGTTGATTGGATCAGAAAACGAAAGTTTCGACGAGGAAATTCTGCTCTCCCGCAGCCGCTATCTAGCCCCTGCTTCACACTCTCTGCGATTCTATAATGAATACTTCAAACCAAGTTCGGTGCTTGAAATTGAGAAAAATCGTTTGCGTTACCTGATTCGCTATAAGGAAGAGGAATTCTTCGTCAATTTCGACAAGTTGATCCGACCTGATATTGGTCACTTTATTGAGATCAAGAGCCGTACTTGGTCCAAGCAGGATGCCGATAAAAAGGCAGCCATGGTTGCAGAACTACTCGATAAACTCGGCTTGGCGAATAAGGTCCATATTCATGAAGATTACGTCAGCCTGATTGAGAAAGCCCAAAGATGAAAAATAAAACCGATATGAGAGTCTTGATGGTGGCAGCTGAGGCTTCCCCACTGATCAAGATTGGTGGATTGGGGGATGTAGCTGGTGTACTGCCAAAGGCGATAAAAGACCTCAATCCATCGAATATCGATATGCGGGTAATTTTGCCTTATCACCAAGTTCTGCAGAAAAAACCCTTGAAAACCCGGGAATTGGGTAGTTTTAACCTTGCAATTCCCACTGGGCAGATCCCCTGTCGACTTTCCATTTTTGAAGAAGCCGAGATTCCTATTTACCTGGTCTCGAACGAGTATATTGATAAGGCCCCCTGTGTTTACAGTGGGAAACCTGCAGACGACGCCATGAAGTATATGAGCTTTTCAATGGCTGTACTGGAAGCTGCCAGGCTTCTGGATTGGAAATTCGACGTCTTGCACGCGAATGATTGGCACACGGCAGTATCCTTGCATTTATTGAAAGCAATTCGGAAAACAGACCCGTTTTTTGCTGGATGCAAGGGACTGTTAACAGTACACAACATGCCTTACAACGGCTGGGGTTCACAAGCTGCCATGAAGAGCCTGGGGATAAAACCGAGTACCAGCCGGAAATTGCCTGGCTGGGCACGCTATACCCCCCTCGCGATGGGATTGGCATCAGCCGATAAAGTTGTGGCTGTTTCCAAGGGTTACGCGGAAGAGATTCTGACAGAACCGTTCGGTTCGGGCTTATCCGAATTCATGCAGACGCTCGGAGACAAATTAACTGGTATTGTCAATGGCATCGATACAGAATCCTACAACCCGGAAACTGACAAAAATATCGCCGCGGGTTACTCCAGCTCTGATTTGGATGGCAAGGCCGCCTGTAAACGAGCGCTTCAGGAATTGGCTGGCTTTAAACCGGATCCAAAAATCCCGATTTTCAGTATCGTCAGCCGCCTTGATAACCAAAAAGGTATCGACCTGGCATTGGATGCCATCAGCAAGATGGCGAAACTGGATTGGCAATTTGTTTTACTGGGCACAGGTGCACCAGACCTGGAAACTCAGGCAACTGAATTGGCTGAGGAGTATCCTGAAAAAGTAGCCTGCTTTATTCGTTTCGATGATAGCTTAGCCCGCAAGTTATATGCCGGGGCAGATATTTTACTGATGCCTTCCCTCTATGAACCCTGCGGTTTATCGCAAATGATTTCCATGCGTTATGGAAATTTACCACTGGCGCATGCGGTGGGTGGTCTGAAAGACACCATTATTGATTATTCAGAGCATCCAGCAGCTGCAACAGGTTTTCTTTTTAAAGAAGCCACCACTAAAGCACTCCGCCGGGAGATGCAAAAAGCACTCAAGGTATTTATGAAAAAGCCTCTCTGGAAGAAACTGCAAATCAACGCCATGGAGAAAAATTTCTCCTGGTCTATCTCGGCCAGAGAATACCTGGCAGTCTATCAGTCATTATGGAAAGCACCTAGACCTGAAAGGAAGAGCCATGCCAAGTGAGCGTAATTCCGGGATTTTACTCCATCCGACCAGTTTTCCGGGCAGATTTGGGGTAGGCGACCTTGGCCCTGAAGCCTATCGATGGGTCGATTTTCTAAAACTCAGCGGGACACGGTATTGGCAGATTCTCCCGCTTGGGCCAACCGGATATGGTGATTCCCCTTATCAGTGTTTTTCGGCTTTCGCTGGTAACCCTCTACTCGTCAGCCCCGAAATATTGGTGGATGAGGGTTTGCTTTCAGAGAAAGACCTGCGCCATAGACCCAGTTTCCCAAAGGGAAAAATTGATTTTGGTCCAACCATTATATGGAAAAATGAGATTCTCGAAAAAGCATTTAACAACTTTGTTAGTGCGAAATCTGAGAGACTTAATCTTGAGTTCCAGTCATTTTTGGAGATGGAAAAAAGCTGGTTGGAAGATTATGCCCTTTTCATGGCGATTAAAGAAAATCAAGATGGCGCTCCATGGATTACCTGGGATTCCAAACTTAAAAAACGCAAATCACGGACCCTGAAAGCTTTCCAGGTCAACCATGCACAGGATATCATCCGCCACAAGTTCAACCAATTCCTTTTCTTCAGGCAATGGAAAAGCTTGCGTGCCTACGCAAACACAAATGGCATTCAGATAATCGGCGATATGCCTTTTGTCATCGCCATGGACAGTGCTGATGCCTGGACACACCCTGAACTATTTCTCATGGATGCGGACCTCAAACCCACTATGGTCGCTGGGGTTCCGCCGGATTATTTCTCAGCTACTGGCCAGCTTTGGGGTAACCCCCTTTATAAGTGGCCTGTGCACCAAAGGCAGGGTTTTTCGTGGTGGATTGAACGCTTATCCGCGGTTCTCAAGCTGGTCGATTTGGTTCGGTTGGATCACTTCAGAGGTTTTGCCGCAGCCTGGCACGTTCCATTCGGTAATGAAACAGCCATCCAGGGCAAATGGATTCCCGGCCCGGCTAAAGAACTATTTACAGCCTTCCAAAAGAAATTTGGCAAATTACCGATTATCGCAGAAGATCTGGGTGTAATTACGGATGACGTCAAAGCTCTGCGAGACGGCTTTGGCTTGCCGGGCATGAAAATCTTGCAATTTGGTTTTACAGGCGACCCGGATGATGACTTTCTGCCTCACAATTACCCTGTGAACTGCTTTGCATACACGGGCTCTCATGACAACAATACGGCCCAGGGTTGGTACGATCAGGCCTCCCCCCGGGAGCAAGCCTGGTGCCGTAAGTACCTGAATGCCCCCAAAGGCTCCATTGCCTGGCCGATGATGCGGGCATTATGGGCGTCTGTAGCCATGAATGTGGTTGCACCGATGCAGGACCTCCTGGGTCTGGGTGCGGAAGCCAGGATGAATTTACCCGGTTCTCAAACAGGTAACTGGTCCTGGCGGATGGCAGCGGGAGATATGAACAACGAGCTTGCAGAAAGACTGAAAGATTTGAATTTCACTTACGCACGCTTGCCTCAAGAACAAAAATTAGCTTATACACGCCAATTGGAGCAGGAGCAATCCGATTCAGTCAAGCCGCATTAACCTATTGCAAATCAGGCACAAATTGATGCTCTTCCAGGTTTAGCTTTAACAGGAATATGGAGAATTTATGACTCATGTGATTACAAGTCTATGCCTGCGGGATGCAGGTTGCGTTGTTTCCTGCCCTGTGGCATGTATCGTCCCCGGCAGTCCACAGGACGAATGGCCGCAATTTTACATTGACCCCAACACCTGTATTGATTGCGGGGCTTGCATCGCTGAATGCCCCTATGGAGCGATCTTTCCGCTAAAAGAAGTGCCAAATAATTTCATTGCCATGGGTGGTGAAATTCTTAATGGAACCAGGGATATGCCTGGATATAACACACCGCATGATTGCGTAACCTATGAAGGAGCCCCAGTGCATTTGGATTACTGCAGAATCTTGCTCGAAGATGAGCAAGTTGACCTCTCTGATGCCATTCAGCGCAACCGGGACTTCTTTGAAACTGGGCCAGGCTACCTGGCAGTGCAACTTTAGCTTTCTATTTGGTTAAGTTTTCCTGGGCAGCCATTGCTGCTCCAATAATGCCGGCCAAATTTTCCAGCTTGGCAGGAATTATCCTCGTATCAATATTCAGGTGTTTTGCGTATTGGTCGAAACGCGAGGATATACCTCCGCCAAGGATGAAGAGATCGGGGTTAAGTAGAAATTCGTACCATCTGAGCACTTCAGTAAACTTTTCAGCCCAACGCTTCCATGAGAGATGGTCTTTTTGGCGGACGGCATCGGAAGCGCGATGTTCTGCGTCTTTGCCCCTCACCTTGAGGTGTCCGAATTCGGTATTTGGCATCAGTTGACCTTTGACAAACACAGCCGACCCGATACCCGTGCCAACAGTAAGAAACATCACGACCGGGTACTTCCATGCTTCCGGTGAGCCGAAACGCATTTCGGCCAGTCCGGCAGCATCCGCGTCGTTGAGGACATAAGCTTCCTGGCCGGTTTGGGCTTTAATCATCTCCGCGACATTAGCGTTGATCCATTGCTTATGCATGTTGGCTGCCGTTAGCGAGATGCTGTTTTTGACGATTCCCGGATAACCTGCGCCGATCGGACCTTCATACTTGAGCTCTTTGCAGATCTTGTATATGCAATTAATCACTTGCTTGGGCTTGGCCATGAGTTCGGTTTCGAAGCGTATGCGTTCAGAAATAAGCTGGCCAGTGGCTGTATCAACCAGGGCACCTTTTGTTGCTGACCCACCGATATCAATTCCCAATGTGATCATTTTTCTCCTTTTATGGACAAGCCTTATCTAGGTGTTCCTGATAGGTCACTGAAAAATCATGCAAGCCGCTGCTGTCGCACTTCGCCCGAAAGTAAATAAAGTCTGTGTTTTCCGGATCAAGCACTGCCTGAATGGCATCAAGGCTTGGAGAAGAAATCGGGGCTGGGGGCAGACCATATACCTGATACGTATTATAAATTGAATTTGTTTGCAAATCAGCCATTGAGAGCACAGGTTTCCACCAGGAAGCTGAATCTTGGTCGTATCCAATAGCATATTGCACGGTGGGATCGGTTTGCAGCGGCATCCCCTGTGCAAGGCGGTTGTAAAATACTGAGGCTATCCTGGGCATTTCTTTCGACTGTAAGGATTCACGCTGGATAATCGATGCCAGTGTTAGTACTTCGTGTGTTGTCAACCCTTGTACCTGGGCTTTGGATTGCAGTTTACCGCTCTGGAGAAGCCCGCGGATTGGCATTGTCAGTTGCCAAATCAGCTCGTCCGAGCTGGCATTTGGCTCAAAAATGTACTCTCCCGGTAGAAGGTAGCCTTCCAGGCTTTGGCCTGATTCTAATTGAAGCTCATCCCTAACCTTCAGGTCCGGTGCTTTCAATTTTTCAAGCAAACCTGCCGCCGGCATCCCTTTCAAACCCAGCATCTGGATCGCTGCGGCAATTTCTTCAATGCGCCATCCAGGATAGATAAAAAGACTGCGGTTACGATTCGTCGGGTCGGATATGTACTGAAAAACCTGGAAGGCGGGAGAGCCTGCAGGAATGGAGTACGAACCGGGTTCAACTTTTCGGTCGAGTCCTCGATAAACCAGGTAATTGCGGCACAACTTCGAGTCCAGATTTGGATGCAGCAAGTTAAGGCGGTTGCAGACGGATTGAACCGTTTCTCCGGACTGGATCTCCAGTGTGGATTTCAAGTCAGAAGGTGTCTTTTCGTTGATAAGACTTTCCCTGGCCAGATAGATTTGAACGGAATAACGCACCTTTTGAATGAGATTTAGATTCCCGTCTATAGAGCCGTACCCCAATTCTTCTGAACTTGAGCGCAGTCTCCAGCTGAAGAAGAGGATTGACCCAATTAAGGCAAGCACCAGCAAAATAAGCACTGGGAGGACTTTCTTACTTTGGGACATCATTTTCGGCTCTTCTTGCATCTAAAAAATCCTGTAGAATGATGGCCGCAGCCAGGGCATCTTTAGGAGCCGCGCGTTTTTTGCGGCTGGTGCCAAGAGCCAGGACCAGTTGATCAGCTTCTTGGCTTGATCCGGATTCGTCCCAGGTTTCTACCGGAATTGTTGATATTGAGCGAAGGGCGTCCACAAGCTTGAGAGATGCGCGAGCTCGAGGGCCAACAAGACCCTCAGAGTCAAGCGGTGTACCTACAACGATAAGACTGCAACCCTGCTCCTGTGCTAATGCGGCGATCCGGGCGGCGTTTTCCGGACGGGATATATGTTTGAGCGTGGTCAGTGGGCGGGAAATCATGCCATCTTCATCACTGATAGCCAGGCCGATGCGCGCATCACCCGGGTCAACTGCCAAAATCTTCATAAGCATTGTTCCA
>WOZB01000283.1:0-2640 GCA_011620445.1 Anaerolineaceae bacterium
GACGACAACCCTGGGGACCACATCCACACGAGCTGTTTGGATGGCTTCCGCAAAGCGGTTCATAACTTCCTGGGTTACCTGGTACTGCGGACCGCCGTAGGCTTCCACTTGTTCTTCTGTGGCTATAGCCCGGGCAATACCAGTTCGGGCGATCTTCTCAGCCTCAGCTTCAGCCAAAGCCCGGATTTGGGCCGCTTGCTGCAAGGCTTGCATATAGTCGGCTTTACCTCGGTTGGAAAGGACTGTGATATTCAGCTCAGATTCAGTAATATTTTTCTGCTGCTCGGTGCGTGCCTGGGCTTCGCGCAGTTCCCGTTCCTTGAAGGCGGCATCCTGTTGCTTTTGGTAGGTTTCAATCTGCTCAACAGCAATCTGGCGTGAACGCAGTTGGTTAAGGATTATTTCAATGTTCTTATCCTCACCGCGTGTGGTTGGTGTACCAATCAGAACTTCTTCAAGTTCAAGATTGTAATGCGTAAACTTCTCCTGCATCTCATGGCTAGCCAGGTTCTGAATCTCATTGCGTTCATGAATCAGTTCAATCAGAGTACGCATCTGACCAATATTCTTGAAATATGCGGAAACCATCGGGTCGAGGGTTTGTTCCACCAATTTCTTAACATCTCCAAAGCGCTGAACCACCAATGGGGCTTTCTGATAGTCGATGTGAATGACTACCGAAAGTGGCAATGAGGGCTCAAAGGCATCCTTGGTAATCAGGCTGACTTCGGATAGATTGTCATCCAGGTGATGGGAACCAGCTTCGTCCTTGATCCATTTGAGAATGATGTTGGTGGTTGGGACGGAAACAACTTTCCCTGCATAGGTATTAAAGGCATATTTACCGGGCAGCATTGGGGTCGACCAGACACCGCGCGAGCCTTGTTGCACGAGCTCGCCATGGCGATAATCGGAACCGGAAAGGTCCTCGCTGGAAGCGCCCGTATAGGAGACCACAACACCCACGTAGCCAACTTCAATGATGGTTTTACCAATTTTTTCGACCGTGGCAAAAAGGCGGTTGAGGTAGTAAGTACCTTCAACCAAAACCTGAAGCTGCCGGCCTCGCATACCACCAGCCGCAATAAACCGATCGGGCATTTGGAAGTTGTTATGGTAAGTTAGCGGATCGTTAATGGTTTGGCCAACAACGGGAGCGATGATCTCACCCGAAGGTAGCGAGGGGCCATCATGGATGGTGACGATGCCGATGGCATCTTCATTATCCTTGATGACAAGGGGGGTAAAACCATGACGCTCATTAATCACCAGGGTCATTTTTTCAATCACATCCTGATCGTCACGGGAAAGCGGCAGGTAAAACACGCGTTCTTCGGTGATAACTACGAATTGTGCCAGGTTGATGGCATAAGTACCTTCTCGAAGGATCTGGCGCTGGGGACCGCGCTGACCGCCGTTTGTCAGGAAATGAGTGACATCCTGAAAGTCGTTGGCCTCAACATTAGAGGCCAAAACCTGCATGGCAGAAAGCGGTTCACCATCGCGAGCGTAGACATAACCAATCTTTCCCTGTGTGATAGTGACCAGGGGGGCACTGTGCACCAGGAATTGAATGGGCATGAGGTAGTGCATACCACCGCGTAATACTTCAGGTTGGTAGCCGGCTTCACCATTTAGGGCTATGAAGCGATTTCTGACTGATTTTGTGGCAAAGCGTTTTTCAACGATGCCAACATGATTGTTGGGAATGAACTTGATGCCAGATAAAATCAGAAGCACCAAGGCAACGCCCAGGCCGATAAGAATATAACTTAAAAGGGGGTTCATTTTTCTCCTTGCGACCGCTTTAAAGCGTATCGCGATACGATAAATGTACTCTCGTGGAAAGAAAAGGACAATAGAGAATATATGGTTAAATTCGTTTTCACATTCTAAATCGCTTTTCGCTGAGGGTTCATGAACAGCCGCCCAAGGGCTCAACAAAACCACGGACATCGCATAGACCTACCCGGCCGCTGGTACAATTGCCTAGGAGAAAAACCATGTGTGGACGCTTTACGATTGCCATTGAATCTGATGATCTACAGACCGCCCTTGCCCTTGGTCAGATGCCTGAGGATTGGCGCAGACGCTATAATGTTGCCCCCGGGCAATTGATTCCCACGGTGCCAGATCCGGAAAAACGCGATGTAGTAATGATGAAGTGGGGCCTGGTGCCCTATTGGGCAAAAGACCCGAACATCGGCTACAAAATGATCAACGCCCGTGCTGAAACGGTGCTTGAAAAACCTTCTTACAAGAATTCTTTCAAACACAAGCGCTGCCTCATCCTGGCGGATGGTTTTTACGAATGGGCTGACAGTGGTACGAAAACCTCGCAACCCTGGTATTTTTCTCTTCGCGATGGCGCGCCTTTTGCCTTTGCAGGCCTCTGGGACGATTGGGAACCCAATGGGGTCTCAGGGACGCCCGGCCTGGCAGGCTTGACCACCTGCACAATCATAACTACCAACGCCAATGAGGCTGTCTCGCCAGTGCATGCTCGCATGCCAGTGATGCTGCTGGGTGAGGAAACCCATACCTGGTTGGAATCGGGCAATCAAACTGAGCTGATCAGCCTGCTGAAGCCTGCTGATCCAAAGTTGATGCAAGCCTGGCCGGTAAGCCGCGAGGTCAACA
>WOZB01000283.1:2740-11875 GCA_011620445.1 Anaerolineaceae bacterium
AAGCCTGCTGATCCAAAGTTGATGCAAGCCTGGCCGGTAAGCCGCGAGGTCAACACTCCAGCACAAGATGGTCCGGAGCTCATCCAAAGACTTTAGCAAAACCTGTTGTTCTTTCGACCATCAAATCAAGTTGCTCTTGCAGCTATGGAAGCGAAATTATCTCAAGTAAAATAGATATGGGGCAGTTGCCATTTACGATGCCCATTTCAAGGAGAGGCAATGCATTCCTTTAAACTCACAATTTTGGGAATTTCTGCGGTCTTCCTGCTGGCAGCTTGTCAGGCAGCCAGTATTACCGCCCCTGCACAGAGCAACACGATAGTAAAAAGTACTGAATCGGTCGAGCCAATCAGCCCTACCCCCTCCGAAACGCCCGACCCAGCCAAACCTACACCAGGTTTGTTAGCTTCCATAGCTACGAACGCGGCTGTAACCGCCCAGGCAGTAAAACAAACTGAGCAAGCTTCGGGGATTGTGGCAACACCGCAAGCCGCCGTTGAAGTTGGCAACAACTGGTGGAATACCAGCACTTTCTACGAGATTTTCGTGCGCAGTTTCAAGGATAGCGACGGCGATGGGATTGGTGATTTCAAAGGCATCACCTCGCAGTTGGACTACCTGAATGATGGCGACCCCAATAGCCACTCAGACCTCGGTATCAGCGGCATCTGGCTAATGCCGATCATGCCCTCACCTTCATATCATGGTTACGATGTGATCGATTACATGAATGTCAACCCGCAATATGGCAGCATGGCAGATTTCAAGGAGTTGGTGCAGGAATGCCACAAGCGCGGTATTCGGGTCATTATCGACCTCGTTGTCAACCACAGTTCCAGCGAGAATCCCTGGTTCCAGCAGGCTGTGGCTGGTAATAAAGGCTTCGAAAACTGGTACATCTGGTCGGATAAGCATCCGAACGACAACGGACCCTGGGGGCAGAATGCCTGGCACAAAGCCAGTAATGGACGTTACTACTACGGCGTTTTCACAGCGGACATGCCCGACCTGAACTACCGCAACCCCATGGTCACCCAGATGATGGAGATTGTCACTGCATACTGGTTGGAAGACGTTGGAGTGGATGGTTTCAGGGTGGATGCGGCCCGCTACCTGTTTGAGGATGGCGTTTCAAAACAAGACACTAAAGACACTGTCCTATGGTTCCAGAACTGGCGCAGCTTCCTCAAACCCATCAACCCTGAGGCTTTCACAGTCGGTGAAGTTTGGGCAGAGACTTTCGTGCAGAAAAAATACATCGATCCCAAAGGGCTGGATAGCCTCTTCGCGTTTGACCTGGCAGAAGACATAAAAGGTGCCATTTACTCACCCGACCCTTCGCGCATCATCAAGAGCTACCAGGAGGCCATCAATGCCATGCCGGATTACGGCTTCTCTACCTTCCTTTCCAACCACGACCAGGAACGCGTGTCGGACTTGTATGGGGGGGATGACGGCAAGTCCAAACAGGCTGCTTTTGTCTACCTGACGGGACCTGGCATTCCCTTCGTCTACTACGGTGAGGAAATTGGCATGCTGGGGTCCAAACCCGACCCGGACATCCGCAAACCTATGCAGTGGACGGGTGACAAAACAGCTGGCTTTACCACCGGCCTGCCCTGGCGGGAAGTCAACAAAGATGTACCGGTGCGTAATGTCGCTGTACAGTCCGCTAATGCGGATTCATTGTTGAGTTGGTATCGAGAGCTGATTGCCATTCGCAACGCCCACCCTGTATTGGCAACTTCCCCCTACCTGAGCTTCACATCCAACTGCAAGACACTGTATGCCACCTTGCGGACAGATGGTGAGGAAGCTTTGCTTACCTTACTAAATATCGGCGGGCAGGTGCAGGAATATTGTACGATTTCGATTGAAAAAAGCCCTCTGACTGGGGATTACAGCGCTTCAGCAATTTGGGGCACGAGCTCCATCCAGACGATCAATTTTGGTGCGGACGGATCCGTTAAAGGTTTTATGGTTGCCCCAAAATTGGCAGGCGGTGAGAGCCTCATTCTGAAACTGGAACATTAAAGGAGACAAAATGGCACGCAAACTAAGATTCTTGCATATTTTGACTGTATTTGTGTTCCTTGGCAGCAGCCTTGCCGCTTGCGCAGCACCTTCCCAGTCGCCCAGCAATCCAACTGAGGCAGCTCAAGCAGACTTAGAACCGACCAAACCTGTGGAACCAGCTTCTGCCAATGCACCAACTGCCCAGGCAGAAGCCACTCAGCAGGCGACAGGCTTGTTGCCGCTGGCTGTCAACCTCACCTGGCATATGCACCAACCTTTCTACTACAAGGATGAAAACGGGGTCTATTCCCGCCCCTGGGTGCGCGTACACGCCACCAAGGATTACCTGGATATGGCCGAGCTAATCGCCCGCTACCCAGGCATGAAAGCCACGATTAATATCACGCCTTCTCTCATTGAGCAATTGGATGATTTTACTGAGAATGGTGCCAAGGATATTTACTGGGTATTGGCCGAGAAACCGGCTGCCAGCCTGAGTGACAGCGACAAACGCTTCATTTTGCAGCGTTTCTTCGATGTCAATTGGGATCACATCATCGCGCGCTTTCCCAGGTATAAAGAACTGCTGAACAAACGCGGCGGAACGGACGCCGCTTCCATTGATAAAGCCCTGACCAATTTCACCGAAGAAGACTGGCGCGACCTGCAAGTCTGGTTCAACCTTGCCTGGGTGGACCCTGGCTATTTAGCCCTGCCACCCTTCAAAGCCCTGGTCGACAAAGGCCGCAACTTTGCTGAAGAGGATAAAAAACCGCTCTTTGATGGCATCCTTGCCTTAATGAAACGCATTATCCCCACTTATAAGGATCTGCAAGATAAGGGCATCCTTGAAATTACTACAACTCCGTATGCGCACCCAATTTTGCCACTGATTTTGAAAATGGAAAATGCCCTGGAAGGTAACCCAAAGGTGGCCTTCCCTGAAACTGAGAGGCAGCAGGGTGCCGCGGATGCAGATGCTCAGCTTGCGATGGCGGTGCAAATTTACCGAGAACACTTTGGGCGGGACCCTCGCGGCTTGTGGCCTGGGGAGGGCGCGGTTTCTGAAGATATAATCCCCCGGGTGGCAATCAACGGCTTTAATTTCATTCAAACGGGTGAACCCATCCTGGTGCGCAGCCTGGGCTTGGAGGGCGACCATTTTGAGCGCGATTCCAATCAGTTAGTTGTGGACGTAGATACAGTCTATAAACCGTATCTGACCCCCAGGCTTGACGGCAACTCTGTGCCAGTCTTTTTCAGAGATTGGGTGCTCTCGGACAAGATCGGATTCGATTATGCCGCCATGCCTGGCAGAGATGCCGCGCGGGACCTGATCAGCCGCCTTGAAGCCATCCAGGCCCGCACAACCGGCCTGGATAAAGTGGTGACCATCATTGTGGATGGAGAGAACTGCTGGGAAAATTACGATATGGACGGCAAAGAATTCCTTACAGAGTTCTATCAGAGGCTCTCCACCAACAACGAGTTATTCCCAACAACACCTTCTGCATACCTCAATTCAACGGTCGATATTGTGCAATTGGAGAGCTTATTTCCTGGGGCCTGGTTCAGCGCAAATTATGACACCTGGATTGGCGAGCAGGAAGAAGCCGAAGGTTGGGAGCTATTGGCACAAACGCGCAACTGGCTGGCCGATTACGCAAAGCAGAACCCCGGCGCGCTCATGCAGGCTGACTACCAGAAAGCCTACAAGACCATGCTGCAGGCAGAAGGTTCGGATTGGTTCTGGTGGTACGGCGTTGACCAGGATTCAGGTTCGGATACCTATTTTGATGAGGCCTATCGGGCTTTGTTGAAGCAGGTATATACCACTTTAGGCCAGGCGACCCCGGAAAGCCTAGATGTTCCAATTATTCCCGAGGCACAGCTGAAGCCCGGCCAGGCTATGGCCGGCGTAGTCAATGCCCTTGTGGATGGTAAGGCTGAAGCAGACGAATGGAAAGATGCCGGAATCTTCCGGCTTGGGGCAGAAACTGCCCTTAAGGAATTCCATTTTGGCATGGATGAAGAGAATCTATATCTGCGCTTTGACCTGAAAAAGGCTATGGAAAACGGTAACGGGTTGGAGGTTTACTTGAATCTACCCGGAGGTGGACCCCGCACCATTAAAAGTTTGGATGGGCTTACCAGCCTGGCTGATGGCGCCAACCTCGCTTTGATAATGCGAAATGAAGGTGCAGAGGCTGATGGTATTTATGCGGCTAAGATTACCGATAGCAAGTGGCAATTTTCGGCGGATAAACTTGGCAGTTGGAGCAGCTCAACCGATGGCTTGGTGGAAGCTGCCATCCCTCTGAGCGCGCTCGGCAGCCCCGCATCTGGAACCAGCATACCTGTGCAGCTGCTGCTTTCACAAGGCGGCAGCACGGTCTTCCCGCAGAGCGCCACTTTTGAGTTGCAGTTGATGCGCTTTGGACCGGTCACCATGATCGTGGACGTCACTGACCCCAGCGGAGATGACAAAGGCCCCGGCACTTACACCTACCCCAAGGACAGCATCTTCATTCCTGGTGTTTTTGACTTGACCGCCTTCTCTGTTGGCAGTGACGGCGTAAACCTGGTCTTCACTTTTGAGATCAAGGGACCAATCACCAATGGCTGGAATTCACCAGCTGGTTATTCGGTGCAGACTTTTGATGTTTACATCGATAAAGACCCCGGAAAGGGTACTGGTGAGAGACTGCTTTTGCCTGGCCGCAATGCCGCCCTGGAAAGCAAGAATGGCTGGGAAGTAGCGCTTTGGGCGGAAGGTTGGCAGCCCAAGATAGTGCTGCCTGGCGAGAAGCCGGGCAACCCAGTTGCTGATGATGAGCTCTCCAATGGAATCAAACAAGTGCTTGGCAGCGGCAAGAACGCCGTCATCGTGATGGTACCCCTCACGGCTTTCGGCGATGGCGATCCGCAAACTTGGGCCTACCTGGCCACCGTAAGCGGGCAGGAGGGTTACCCCGCTGAAGGCGTTTGGCGCATCCGCGACGTGAAGGCAACAGCAGAACAATACAAATTTGGCGGTGGTACTGGCGCAAGCAACGAAACCCGCATTCTCGACTTTGCCCGACCAGCTGGCATGCCACCGGAACAATACTCAAGTCTAAGTAATTTCAAGCCCAGCAAGGATAAAGTTGGTGCCATCCCAGTGGATGACTTTGCCACCATTCCGATGCTGCAGGCAGATGCAAAATAGGATGGATATGGAAGCAACTGAATTTAAATTGAGCAGGAAACCTCGTGCAACAGTAGAAATTACCCTTGATGATGGACGCATCATTACCGGAAAAAGAGGTGCACCGCTGGGCAAGTTCCTGGAGCTCGTTCAGGAAGAAGGCAAAGCGCTGATCGTAGGCGGTATTTGCGACTGGAACCTGCGTGAATTAACCTTCCCGATCAACCGGGATGCCCATGTGACACCGCTCAGCATGGAAACTGAAGATGGCGCTCGCATCTACAGGCGATCGCTGACCTTCCTGCTGGAAGTGGCTTTTACACGTTGCTTTCCCGGTGCGAACCTGGCCATTGACCACTCAGTATCATCGGGCGGCTACTATTGCCAGGTGGAAGGCTTACCTGAATTTGGCTCTGCGGATCTGGACTTGCTTAAGAAGACCATGTTGGCCCTGGTCAAAGAGGATGTGCCTTTCATCCGAAAGACCGTTCCGCTTGAGGAAGCCATTGCCTATTTCAAGAAAAATGGTGAATATGACAAGGTGCAGCTGCTTAAGTATCGCTCCCGGCCAGACCTGGTGCTCTATAGTGTGGGGGAAGTGCGCAACTACCATCACGGCTACATGGTGCCTTCAAGTTCTTACCTAAAGTGGTTTGATTTGTTGCTGGTGGGGAATGCCTTTATCCTGCGATTCCCGCAGCGTGGTACTCCCTCCATGATCACTCCCATGACCGACTATCCAACCCTGGTAAAAACTTTTCAGGAATATGGCAGCTGGTTGAACAAGTTAGGCATCCCGTCTGTCGGTGCGCTGAATGACGCCATCCAGGCCGGGCATACCGATGAGGTCATATTGGTTTCAGAAGCATTTCACGAAATGCAAGTTTCAGAAATTGCTGAAGCTATCTTTCAACGGAGAGACAAGGTGGGCGTCATCCTGATCGCTGGTCCCAGCTCCTCGGGCAAAACCACCTTTTCCAAGCGCTTGAGCATCCAGTTGTTGGCCAGGGGGATTAACCCCTATGCCCTGGAGATGGACAACTTCTTCTTCGACCGGGAAAAGACCCCCCTGGGCATGGATGGAAAACCAGATTTTGAAGCGCTTAGCGCGCTCAATTTGGACCGGCTGAACCACGACGTGCGTGCATTGCTGGCCGGCGAAGAGGTGCTGCTGCCGCATTATAACTTCATCACCGGGCTAAATGAGGATGGCAAGGTGGCCAGGTTGGAGAAAGACACCATGATTGTCATCGAAGGCATTCACGGTCTGAACCCCGGGCTATTCCCCAGCCTCCCCCAGGAAAATACTTTTAGGGTTTATGCCTCCTGCCTTACCCAATTGAACCTTGACCGGCATAACCGCATCTCTACCACAGATACACGCATGCTGCGGCGCATTGTGCGGGACGCGCGCGACCGCGGTTACAATGCCGAAGTGACCATCGGTCGCTTTGAGGCTGTCAGACGCGGTGAGAAGGAACATATTTTCCCCTATCAGGAAAACGCGGATGCCATTTTCAATTCAGCATTGGCCTATGAGCTGGGAGCTCTAAAACCTCTGGTTGAACCGCTTTTGCGCCAAGTGCCCTTTAGCACGCCTGAATACATCGAGGCCAAACGCTTGCTCAAGTTCCTGGAATGGTTTCTGCCGATGAGCGATGAGTATGTGCCTAATAATTCCATCCTGCGGGAGTTTATTGGCGGTTCCGCGCTGACGCACTTTAATCTTTGGTAATTGGAGGGTAAAGGCGGTCAGAATAAAACGAAACCCGCCAAGCGTTTATTAGAGGCGGGATAACACAGGTTCCCGCCTTTTTAGTTGGGTTAATGCCACCATGATAGCCTATACGATCACTTAATCATTAATCTGTCCTTCCGTGTGAAAGAAAAAATCTTCACATTGCGCTTTGCTATCAGTAGAACCTTCGCAATTGCGGCTCAGGTAACGTGCGTTTATCATCTTGAGTGTAGAAACTTTTAGATTTATTGGTACCGTAATTTATTAGCACTAAAATGCATTTTTTGCTTAAGTAATATAATAATTGAAATCACGTGCCGCATTAGTCGAAAGAAAATTTAAGGAGGTAAGTAACATGAAAAAATTCCTATTCACTTTGACCATTCTTTCTATTCTGCTTTCCTTGGGCATGGGCAGCGTTATTGCAGCCCCAACCAAGAACGTCGGCATCAATGTTCTGTTGACGGAACCCCTATCGGATGCATCGCGTGCTGAATTGGCCAAATTTGGTCCGATTACGAGCGAAATCACTGATCTCAATGCGGTAACCATTCGTATGGACCTCGCCCAGTTGGAAGCCCTCAAAGCGCTTCCATTCGTTGCGGCTGCCAACCCAGACGCGGAACGGAAAGGGATCCCAATCACTGAAGTTGCTGCAACCGATTTTTCTGCCGGTTACAGCACCTGGGATTTGGATGCTATTAATGTGACGGACTTTGCAGCAACCAGGACTGTCACATACGACGGTACTGGCGTATACGTGGCCGTTTTGGATACCGGCCTGGTGGATACCTGGCGTTCCTTCTTCCCGGAAGGGCGCATCGCTATTGAGTACGCCAAATCGTTTGGCGGCGGCGGCGGGGAAACTGGAGAGGTATCTGATCAGCCCAATAAATGGGAACATGATCAGAACAGCCACGGCACACATGTAACCAGCACCATCCTGGGGTACGATTTTAGAGGCGCTAAAATAAACGGCGTTGCCCCATTGGCAACCATTATTCCGGTCAAAGTGCTCAACCAGAACGGGTCCGGTTGGTCCTCGGTGATTGCCGCTGGCATCAAATACGTGGCTGATCTGAAGGCTGGCCCACTTGCTGGTTCACCAGTCGTCATCAACATGAGCCTTGGCGGTTCTGCCCTGGATGCCGTTGAAAAAGCCGCCATCGATTATGCCATTGAGAAGGGCGTGCTGATCGTCGCTTCGGCTGGCAATGAAGGCGAAGCAGGCATGGGCTACCCCGGTGCCTACGCACCAGTAATTTCTGTGGCCGCTTCAGGTTGGGTGGGCGAATGGCTGCCTTCCGTTGGTTCCTGGTGGCAGGGTTACGGTGTGAAAGAACCCACCGCAGCAAAAGATTATTACATTACCGATTTCTCCAGCCGCGAACTGCCAGGACAGGACTTGGATGTGGCTGCACCTGGAAGTTGGGTCCTTGGACCGTACAAGGTCAACAGCGGCAATTTATCGAGTTATTACTACCTGGGTGGTACCTCCATGGCCAGCCCACATGTAGCCGGTATTGTAGCTTTAATGGCTCAGAAGAAAACTTCGCTGACCAATCCTGACGCAGAATTGATTTTGGAAAGGACTGCCATTCGGCTTCCAGCGGGTTCACGGACGATAACAAGCCCTTATGGTTTGGAAACCGTATCATGGGGAAGTGACGCTACAGGTGCTGGTTTGACAACCGCCAATAAAGCACTGGCGGATAAACTGCTTTCAAATTAAACTTCAAGACATCTCAAAAAGAGAGCTGGTCAAAAATACCAGCTCTCTTTATTAATTACCAGTAGAAACAGATCGGTGCATGAATTGGCCAGGCTTCGAGCAGGCAGTAATCTTCCAGGCGATTTTGTCATGTTAAGGGCAGCGAAGCATTTTTATCTCGCGCCTTTCAGCTGGCAGAGATTTGTTTACAGCGGCTCAGGATGACAAGAATATTTTTGATTCTACAAGGGGCCGCCTGAACTGTTTTGCGAAGCCCGCCCGGTGGTTGTAGAGAACGGCCAGGATGCGCTGAGCTTATCCTGGCCCTACGATAAGAAGCGGGAGGTAGGGGGGACATTTGCAGATTTGCAGATTTGCAGCAGTTCCACAAAATTTTTACAGTTTTTTCTGATGTTAAGGTGCGTTATTTAGCACGCATATTCTATATTAGTTGGACTGGGAAATCAAGGCCTGGTTGATAGC